>NZ_JAUBQU010000055.1:0-40908 GCF_036701435.1 Microcoleus sp. Pol12A5 | reverse complement strand
AAAGCCTTGCCCAAAATTTCCTTAACAGACTTGTTATTGATAAACTGTTTAACATCTTTAATATACCGCTTAATTTCATCGGGGGGAAGTCCGGCGATTTTTAACTGCTGTTGCACCAACTCCAAAAACTTTTTGATTGCTTTGCCCGCTGCGACTTTTCGCGGGTCTTTTTCGCCAACTATGACGTTTTTCAGGGAATCTTTAAAAAAATCTTTAGCAAAATCCTTCGCGCCGTCTTTAACTAAATCTTCTAAGATGGGTTTAACGAGAATGCCTACTGCTTCCGTCACTCCCCAGACTACCAGCCACTCGATCATAAAGCTAGCCCGATAATTAATTTATGGTTATAATATAGCAATTATCAAGGATTGAGGAAATTATCAAAAACTGTAGGGTAATAATCTCCCGTGATTGCTCCGATAGGTTAAGCTAGTATCAGTTTTCTGTCGCTGCGCTGCGATTAGCCCTGATCCCGCCTGATTGTTGCCCCCTACTACCCCTTAAAAATCGGGAATATCATCAAAGTTTCGCTTTTTTACAGGGATTTACCGGAGTTCGACTCGGCTATAACGAGCGATCGACAATTAGCTATTTTATTCTTGGCGGCGGCTATAAAATAGTTATATTTTTATATGTTTCTTGTCGATCACTTGTGCTATAATCTAATAATGGGAGTATGACAATTTTTATATTAAGGCATATATTCCTATTATTTAATAGTACCCGCTCCCTGGGAAAAGGTAAAGTAGTTGACCCCAAAAAAAACAAAAATTTTTTGAGATATCATTAAGAAAAGTAAAGCGTAAAATTGCTAAGTGGGCGATAAGAAGGTACAGACAATTATGACATACGACTACGACTTGTTTGTGATAGGTGCGGGTTCCGGCGGATTGGCGAGTTCCAAGCGAGCAGCATCCTACGGCGCAAAAGTGGCGATCGCCGAAAATGACTTAGTAGGCGGAACCTGCGTAATTCGCGGCTGTGTCCCCAAAAAACTCATGGTGTACGCCTCAACATTTTCGCACCTTTATGAAGATGCAGTGGGCTACGGTTGGAGTCCAGTAGAAAGCAGCTTCGACTGGGAAAAACTCGTCACCACGGTAGACACAGAAGTGCGCCGACTCAGCAAACTGCACATCAGCTTTCTCGAAAAAGCCGGAGTAGAATTAATTTCGGGATACGCCAAATTTATCGACCCCCACACCGTCGAAGTTGGTGACAGAAAAATAACCGCTGCCAAAATCTTAATCGCTGTCGGCGGAGAAGCCGAAAGAGTGCCAATTATGGGCATCGAACACGCGATTACCTCCCGCGAAATCTTCTTGCTAAAAGAGCAGCCAAAACGGTTGGCAATTTGGGGCGGCGGCTACATCGGCGTCGAATTTGCTTGCATTATGAACGGGTTGGGAAGTCAAGTAACTCAAATCATCCGCCGTGACTTAATTTTGAACGACTTCGACGCAGAAATTCGCACCAACGTGCAAGAAGGAATGATTAAGCACGGAATAGAAATTTTGACAGAAAGCTCGATCAACCACATTGAGAAAACCCCAGAAGGCTTGAAATTAACTCTGTCTGGAACATCCGAAGGAACGCTAATAGTAGACGCGCTGTTGTGCGCTACCGGGCGCAAACCCAACTTGGAAAAATTGGCTTTAGAAAATGCGGGAGTAGAAACAGATAAAGGTGCGATCGCAGTTACCAAAGACAGCCGCACCAGTCAGCCGCACATTTTTGCAGTGGGAGATTGCACCAACCGCATCAATTTAACGCCAATTGCGATCGCCGAAGGACGGGCTTTTGCAGATACTGAATTTGGCAACAATCCGAGAGCAATCAGTTACGAAAATGTCCCGTCAGCGGTATTTTCTCAGCCGGAAGCGGGTACTGTCGGCTTAAACGAAGTGCAGGCTAGAGCAAAGTTCCCCGACTCAATTAAGTGCTACACAGCCAAGTTTAGGCCGATGTTTCACGCTTTGACAGGTGCAGACGAGAAAACTTTTGTCAAGTTAATCGTTGAGACTAATACTGACAGAGTTTTGGGCGTCCACATGGTGGGGAAAGACGCGGGCGAGATTATTCAAGGAATGGCGATCGCTGTTAATATGGGAGCTACGAAGAAAGACTTCGACGCGACTATTGGCATTCACCCATCGACTGCAGAAGAGTTTGTGACTTTGCGGTAAAGCGGGCGAAGCCGCCAGGGACTTAAGTCCCTGGCTAATAGCTAAAGTCGCTTAAAACCGACTCAAGAAAACTATTTTGAAGAACAGGCATCCTGCCTGTTCCACACAAAAATTTAATTTTCTGGTTGTGGGGTGGGCGTCCCGCCCGCCCAAAAATACAATTTAGATACAAAACACCTTATTAATGAGTAATTCAACCAAACAAAACAAAATTTTAGCATTCTATCTCGGTCAGCAGCCTGATTCACAAGGTCGGGCGATCGAGGATATTTGGTCGTGGGACTACCAGAAGCTGGAATCCGTGCACAATTACATTCAATGGCTGTTTCCCCTGAGAGAAAAGAGCCGCTTTAATTCCAGTGCTCCTACTTTAAATGATGAGGTTATTCAAGCTTTTAGAACAAGTGAAGAGTTGAGAAGTCGCTTAGTCAAATCTCTAAAAGTCCTGCTGGAATTTTACGGGCTGGAATGCCGCGAAGGGGAAAACGCAGAAATTGTAATTGCCAAATCCGAGGAATATTTGTCAAGGAAAAGAGAGTGGATTGAACAATTTAATCACAACTACCTGCGACTGACTAGGATTCTCACAAGTTTGACAGAGTTGGGATTGAAAAATTACGCTTTAGCTCTTTTCAAAAGTTTAGATGAGATCTATACCGAAAACAAAGAAAGTATTGGTTTAAAAACTTATACTTATTGGAAAAATGCTGTAAATAGTTAGAACCGATATTGGGGACTGGTCGCTATAGTCAACCCTACGGCCCACAAGAAAACTTAATTTTTGTGGAACAGGCGGGAGTGCCTGTTACAGACGGGCTAGAACCCCACCCCACAAGAAAATTTAATTTTTGTGGCACAGGCCGGAGTACCTGTTGCTGACATTGGTGCAGTTTTCTGCCCCAAGCGGATTCATGATCAAAATAATATTTTAAATAATTTGAACCTTTTTTCAAGCTGTCCTGTCTAAACACTTCAGATAACGAACTGGTGAGGGAGACTTCACAGGTGTTAGGTGTGCCAGCCAATGTTTTAACCGATGACTGTTCCGACTCGGACTTAGTTGCTGAGTGTTTAAAGGGCGATCGCACTTGCTTTCGCTACCTTTACCAACGCTACCAACACAAAGTCAGGTCAACCCTTTATCAACTCTGCGGCCCGTCGCTTCTTGACGATTTAGCACAAGAAGTATTCCTGCGAGTCTGGAAAGGATTGCCCAAACTCAAGCACCAGGAAAACTTTTCTACTTGGCTTTATCGAATCACTTGGAATGTGGCTTCCGACCAAAGACAAGCATTTGCTAAACAGCATTCTTTTGACTCCCAACTCAAAAATCAAGAAACAATGGATCGGGTTATTCTCAAAGATAACACATCAGACTTGATGCAGTTGCACTATCAAGATTTAGTGCAGCGGGGACTGGAGCAATTGAGCTTTGAACACCGCAGCGTTTTGGTGTTGCACGACCTAGAAGACATCCCGCAAAAAGAAGTAGCCCAAATTTTGGGACTGCCTGCTGGAACCGTCAAATCTCGCGTGTTTTATGCCCGAAATGCTGTGCGGCAATTTTTGCAAAAAGAAGGTGTCAGCGAGCTATGAATAACCCAAGCAGCGACCAAGAGTTAGTTAATTTCTTGAAGCGACATCGCCCCAATATTCCTGAAGCTGTACCAGATTTAGAGCAAAAAATTCTAGCAGCAATCGAAAGTAACCAGGCGACTGTTTTCCATGAAGCCCACCGCAAAAAAACGCGATTAAGTGCCTCAGCTAAGTCTGATGACAGGTTAAAAATATCCTTTGTTTCTAAGTGGGCTTTATCGTCTGCGATTGCTGCTAGCCTGCTAGTTTTTTGGTCTGGCTACCGTCCGTTTGAGACGGCACAATTGCCAGATAAGGAAACAGCTCAGTTAGAAGCATTTTTAGTTACTAACTGGGAGGGTGTACTTGATGATTCTCCCCAAGAAAGTATGACGGATCGCTCACAAACAGACTGGTTGACTTTCAGCCCGGGTGCTGACAGTGAACCGCCAACAAATAAGTAATCTCAAAGAGGCAATTTTCATGTCAATTCGTCGTATATCTGCCCTAGCCGTTTTAATGCTGACTCTCGGCAGCACAGCCGCAGCAATAGCAGTTCCCAATCCCATAGAACCGGAAACAATTGCACAAAACCAGCGTCCCAATCGACCCGCTGGCAGGGAAGGTGGGATGTTCGAGAAACTTAATTTAAGCGCAGACCAAAAGCAGCAAATGCAGGCAGTTCGCGATCGCTACAAAGACCAAGTTTCCCAGCGGATGCAAGCAGTCCGCCAAGCCAGACAAGAATTGGAAACGATGATGTCGGGTACGGCAAATGCTAGCGAAATACGCGAAAAACACCGTCAAATAGTCGGATTGAGACAGCAGTTGGAAGAGGTGCAGTTTGAAAGTACACTTGCAATGCGAGAAGTCCTCACTGCCGAACAGCGCAGCCAATTAGCTCAACTGATGCAGCAGCGCCGACAAACGGCTAGAAACAGGATGCAAAACGGTCAAAAACCGCAGTAGTTGACGAGGATTTTTGAGTGAACCGCAGGGTGTTTACGCCCTCTGCGATTCATTAGTTCAAGCTCCCAATCTGGGAGCTTGAACTTTTTCAGGTAAGCTATAAATTGGAGTTTTGAGGCAGGAGCCAGAAGGAAACAGGAAGAAGAAAGAAGTCATAAGAAGTGTTTTTACAAATATGAGATGCTCTCCCAGATTCATTGAGTAAATCTAAAATCTAAAACCTAAAATCGAATGACCCCTCTAGCCGCGGCGAAACGTTAGCTTTCATCCTGGTTCCGTCGCCTAATGTAAAGGTGTGGGTTGAGATTTTCCCCTCCAGCATGATATCATCAGGCTGCTATATTTGGTTTGTTAATTTATACTGGCTTTTAATATAGAATTTACTAAATGAACTGCCGAGAAGGCAGAAACTACAGAGGTGAGAGAAATATCCAATTAGAATTTTATTGATATGAGTACAATTTTCTATTAAACCGGAGCTATTGAAATGAGATTGTTAAAACCCTGGCGTTTAGTTTTATTAAGTCTAGTTTTTGGAATGGCTGTAATTTTATCAAATTGCGGCACGCCCTCAAACACGGTTAGCAATAATTCTCCAACTCGGACAACTCCTGCTGCGGTTCCTGCTGGGGCTTTGGTTTACGGTGCGGGCGGGCAGCCGATCAATCTGGAACCGGGAAATATTACTGATGGCAATTCGGTGATTGTTATCGACCAAATTTACAATCGCTTGACTGATTTCAAACCGGGAACTGTGGAACTTGAGCCGAGTCTCGCTACTGAATGGTCAAGTTCTAAAGATGGTAAAAGTTGGACTTTTAAGCTGCGTTCCGGGGTAAAGTTTCACGACGGTACGGATTTTGATGCGGAATCTGTAAAGTTTAATGTGGAGCGCTGGTGGGATGCAAAAAATCCTAACGGTTATCGAGAATCTGGCAAAACTTATCCAATTTGGAAGAATTTTTTTGGTGGTTTCAAGGGAGATAAAAATTCCCTGGTAAAAGATGTGGCAGTTGTTGATAGGTCTACGATTAAGTTTGTTTTAAATCAACCGTTTGCTGCTTTTCCCTCGGCGATTGGGTCTGGTTATTTCGGGATAGCGAGTCCGGCGGCGGTGAAAAAAGCGGGTGCTAAATACGGCACTCCGGGGTCGGTCGCGGTGGGTACTGGGCCTTTTATGTTTAAGGAATGGCGTTCGGGCGATCGCATTTTTTTGGAAAAAAATCCGAATTATTGGAAAACTGGGACGCCAAAAGTCAATCAATTGGTAATTCGTTTTGTTGACGATCCGGCGGCAAGATTGGCTCAATTGAGAGCTAGTCAACTTGATTTTAGTGTTGATTTAACGCCGGATCAATTGAAAGAGGTTCAAGCAGATACTAATTTAGAAGCTGTTGTGCGACCTTCTTTTAATGTCGGTTATTTAGCCTTAAATCCGAGTTACGAACCTTTGTCAAAACCAGAAGTCAGGCGGGCGATCGCCCAAACAATTAACAAGCCAGCAATAGTCCAAGCTTTCTGGGGAGAACTCGGAAAACATGATTCGCAATTTATCCCGCCTGCGCTGAATTGGGCAGCGTCTGATAAAGTTAAAGATTATGAATTTAACCCGCAGCAAGCTAAAGAAATGCTCGCGAAAGCCGGTTATCCGAACGGTTTTGATTTGGATTTGTGGTATATGCCCGTCAGCCGTCCCTATTTTCCCACGCCGAAGCCGATCGCTGAGGCTTTGGCGGCGGATTTGAGCGCGATCGGGATTCGGGTAAAATTGCTGACAAAGGATTGGTCTGCTTATTTAGCCGATCGGCTAAAACCTCCTGGGTTTCAAGCTTTTATGATGGGTTGGACTGGAGATTATGGCGATCCAGACAATTTTTATTATCCTCACTTCGGGCCTGGTTCCACGGGGGACTTGGGAAATTGGAAAAATCCGAAAGTTCTGGAACTTTTGGAACAGGGGAGGGCCAGTGGCGATAAAGCAGCTAGGGCGAAAATTTATGCGGAAGTTAGCGAGATTTTGCACGAGGAAGCTGTGCGTTTGCCGATCGTACATTCGCAGCCGCTTTTAGGGAAACGCAAGAATATTCAAGGTTGGATTCCGAGCCCTTTAGGTTCTGAGTCTTTTGAGGAAGTGAGCAAAAATTGAGAAGTTAGAGCGAGATGCACTCTACAGATAGAGTTTATGCGTAAGCCATGTTTTAGAGGAAAGTGAAGTCGGCAGCATTAATTTGACTCGCTGATATCGCGCTTAGAGATGCCAAGATTTCCCCGGTTGGGACAAACCGGATTAAAGTTGCACTGTTACTTTGAGTAATTGCTAATTGAGAGAAGGTGATACCGCTAGCAAGTGTGAGCAAATCTTTCTTGTCTTCAAAATCTAAAATGGTATCCGTTCCAGCATCCAGTCCTAACAGGAATCGATCGCTCCCCAAACCTCCAATTAAACAATCATTTCCCAAGCTGCCAAATAGGGTATCATTTCCCTTGCCGCCATACAAAGTATCATTGCCTTCACCCCCAATGAGACTGTCAAAAGCGCGATCGCCAAATAAAACATTCTCACCGTTCCCCGCAAGCAAAGTATCATTGCCCTTGCCACCGTAAAGCGTATCATCCCCGTTGCTACCTTCGAGAAAATAATTTCCTTGATGACCATACATCCAATCATTGCCATCAATACCACTGAGGGTATCATTTCCCTGTTTGCCACTGATGGTATCGTTGCTGCGATCGCCTGCAAGGATATCGTCGCCATCAGTACCGATAATTGGATCAGAATTGGACTGCGTTGGTGTCGGTGTGATTGAGGGCGTTGGTGTTGATGTCGGATTGGGCGTTGGAGTGATTGAAGGCGTTGGTGTTGATGTCGGATTGGGCGTTGGAGTGATTGAGGGCGTTGGTGGGGTCGTAGGAGTTGGTGTTAAAGTAGGCGTCGGCGTTGTTGTGGGAGTAGGCGTCGATATTAGTATCGGTGTTGGTACTGGTGTTGGTGTCAGCGTTGGTGTGACTACCTCTGCGATTGTGCCAAGTTTAGCAATCCAAATATCTTGACCGCCTGCATTGGGACCTCCCAAAGCCCCGTTAGTTTGTCCCGTGAGATAGAGAGGACCAGCGCTATCGAGTGCTAATTCTGAGGAGGAGTCAGATTCAGCAGTCCCGAATTGCTTGAGCCACAACTGGTTGCCATTGCTGTCGTACTTAGTTGCCCAAATATCTTGACCGCCTGCATTGGTGCCTCCCAAAGCGCCCTCGGTTGAGCCCGTGAGATAGACATTGCCAGCGTTATCGACTGCTAAGTCTGAGGGGAAATCATATTCAGGACTCCCGAATTGCTTGAGCCACAACTGATTGCCATTGCTGTCGTACTTAGTTGCCCAAATATCTTCACTGCCTGCATTGGGGCCTCCCAAAGAGCCGTTGGTTTCTCCCGTCAGGTAGAGATTGCCAGCGCTATCAAGTGCTGAGTTTGGGCGGAAATCATATTCAGGACTCCCGAATTGCTTAAGCCACAACTGATTGCCATTGCTGTCGTACTTAGTTGCCCAAATATCTTCACTGCCTGCATTGGGACTTCCCAAAGAGCCGTTGGTTTCTCCAGTCAGGTAGAGATTTCCAGCGCTATCCGCCGCTAAATCTGAGGGGGCTGTGATTTCTGGGTAGTCAGAGTCAGCAGTCCCGACTTGCTTCAACCACAACTGGTTGCCATTGCTGTCATACTTGGCTGCCCAGGTGTGAACATCCGGTGGATAGCCTTTTGAAAAGTTATAGTTTGTGCCCGTCAGATAGACATTGCCACTACTGTCCACTTTTATGCCATCGGAGAGGTCGTGGGTGTCAGCATTGACACCCTTCAACCACAACTGGTTGCCACTGTCGTCATACTTAGCTACCCAAGCGCTTTTGGGGCCTCCACCTGCACCTGAAGTTGTATAGCCACTTGTTCCTGTCAGGTAGACATTGCCAGCACTATCCACTCCTAGGCATGAGGGATAGTCATTAGAGTTTCCGAAGACGAACTGCTTGAGCCACAACTGGCTGCCGGTGCTGTCATACTTAGCTACCCAAGCGTCGGAATCATTAAAAATCTTCACCGGTGAAGCGGCAGCAGTGCTTCCTGTCAGGTAGACATTGCCAGCACTATCCACTGTCACTTCCGTCGCCAAGTTATCCCCTAACTGCTTGAGCCACGACTGACTGCCAGTGCTGTCATATTTGGTTACCCAGGCATTTGTACTTGGATTGGTGCCGCTCAAAGGGAGATAGGTGTCTCCTGTCAGATAGAGACTGCCTGCACTGTCAAGTGCTGTGCTCCTGAAGCGATCGTCATTGGGTGTCCCGAATTGTTTGAGCCATTCAAAGTTAGGCGCTAGTTTTCCAATAGTCAGTGTGGTTTCAGCGATAGTACCTGCAACTGCGCCTGCGATCGCGCGTGCTGATATTGTTGAGGAAGGCATAATACACCTCACAAATGAATTTATGTCACAAAATGCGTACATTGCAGTTAAAGGTGCGATCGCTCGTTTTTATCTAGTGCTAGTGCGATCGCCTGCAAGATTTACCCCAAAAGAAAATCAATCTTAAAACAACCTATGTCTGCGTAAGTATGTGCGTAAGTATGTCACTGTCGATCAAAAAATCTTCTCTTTGGTTCTTCATACTTTACATAAGTTTACTTTTTGATTAATATTTTTGTTCTCAAATCTCAAATCTCAAATCTAATTATGGCTAAATATATTCTTAAACGTTTGCTAGGACTATTGCCAGTCCTTTTCGGCATCACTCTGCTAGTATTTACTTTTTTGCATTTGATACCGGGAGACCCAGCTACAGTGCTTTTGGGAGAACGGGGAACTCCCGAACAGGTGGAAATTTTGAAAGCGAGATTAGGTTTAAATCAGCCTTTACCTTTGCAATATTTGGCTTTTTTATGGAGTTTGCTGCGCTTGGATTTGGGAAATAGCATTATTAGCGGTATTCCGATAATTGATGAAATTACAAGCCGCTGGCCTGCTACTTTTGAACTGTCTGTGGTCGCAATGTTGCTGGCACTTTTAATCGGAATTCCGGCGGGGATTTTGGCTGCTGTTCGGAAAAATAGCTGGCTGGACAATCTCGCGATTAGCGGTTCGTTAATTGGCGTATCTTTGCCAGTGTATTGGTTGGGATTGATGTTGATTTATTTGTTTGCTGTTTATCTGAAATGGCTGCCTCCAAGCGGGCGGATTAGTGTAGATTTGGGGTTTGGTTTTAAGTCGATTACGGGTGTTTATGTTTTGGATTCTTTGCTGAGGTGGGATTTGGTGGCTTTGCGAGATGCGATCGCCCATTTAATCCTGCCAGCTTTGACTTTAGGAACTATTCCTCTGGCGATTATAGCTCGCATCACTCGTTCTGCAATGCTGGAAGTGCTTTCTCAAGATTACATCCGCACTGCGAGGGCGAAGGGATTGCCGGAATATTGGGTGATTTTGAAACACGCTTTGAAAAATGCGTTTTTGCCAATTGTCACAACTATCGGTTTGCAGTTCGGCACTCTTTTAGGTGGCGCTATTTTGACTGAAACTATTTTCTCATGGCCGGGAATTGGTTCTTGGATTTACACTGGTATTCTGACGCGGGATTACCCAATTGTCCAAGGAGGAGTAATTTTTGTGGCTGTGACTTTTGTACTGATTAATCTGGCGGTTGATATTTCCTATGCTTTTTTCGATCCGAGAATTCAGTACCGTTAATTAAAAGGAAATTAAACAAGAAATGCTTGTTTAACATCCGGACGCAGCAGGTAGTAAATGCTAGCCACTGCAAAACCCAGGGTTAAAAAATTAACGGCTGCACCTGCGCTGCCAAACATTTTAGCAATTTGCGCGAGGGTGGCGATGACATGGATAATTAATGTTCCCGTCCAAGCCCATTTTTTGAGTTGAAACAAACCCCATGTTAAGATTAAGGAAATAATTCCAATAATTAGAGCGACCGTCGCAAAAATTGCAATGAAGCCGCCGATTACAGTGCCAACTCTCGCCCCGCCGACAGCCGCACCGAGACCGCCAAAAATGCCAGCAAAAAGTAAGATGAACAAGCCGTCAAGGAGGCTGAATACGCCGCTAATTAGCTGCAAAATTGCCAGAACTGTAACGCTTTGAGGACGATTCATTATTTTGATTTTCCCTTTTTAACGAGTTTGAAAAATATTTTAACCTGTTGTGGACACCGTGCGGATATGTATTCAGGACTTAGGCACCGCTACCAGTGAAACCGGGTTTATGAGAATAAGTGTGTCCATACTCTGTCGTTACGAGCTTAGCACTGGCCGATCCCGTTGCGAGCGCTAACACGAGTCCGCAATGACCTAGTGACGATCGATCGCCCCCTGCCATATCTGCCTTTGTTGCTGGTGAGAAGCACGATCCTAGATCCCAAAAACAATATTATCTGCTAAAATATATTTTTATTTGCCAGCAGCCAGGAGCGATTTTGTTTAGAACCACCTCTTTTGGCTGAAAAAACTTAACATTTTTTAATAAATTGCAAAGATTAGCTATAATTGTTTACAGGTGCTGGTTGGGGAACTTTTTTTAAATCACCCGATCGGATGAGTCTGAAAGACGATGCCAAGCATCAGCAAAAATTTTACCTTTAAGGTAATCCTGAGATTAAATTAGGTGAGTCGGTATGATCGTTAGCCCTAAAAAGGAAACTGCTCAGGTCAAGGTGGAAGATACTCAGACTGTAGACACCAAGGCCGCAGAGACTAAAATTGCAGATAACAAAACCGCCCAAAAGCAGTCTCCGAAGCAACCAGCGCGCAAACCGCAGCGGTGGGTAATTGGGTTGGTTGCAGCCGGGTTGCTAGCTGTACCGACCACTATATATGTAGCAAAAAGTCGATCGCAGCCGAAAGTAGATGCGATCGCCACTATGACAGTGCCGGTGGAAGCGCAAAACCTCACGGTACGGATCACGTCCAGCGGCACGGTGCAGCCGGTACAGCGCGTGAATCTCAGCCCTAAAGGCTCCGGCAGGATCGCAGAATTGTTTGTCGAACAGGGCGATAAAGTCGAAGCAGGACAGATTGTGGCGCGCATGGAAAGCCGCGATGTAGAAGCTCAACTCGCTCAAGCTAAAGCCCGCGAAGCTAGCATTCGGGCCAAACTCGCCAAAATCGAAGCCGGGAATCGATCGGAAGATATCGCCAGCGCCCGAGCGCGCTTAGAGCAAGCCGAGGCCAGTCTCGCACAAGTCCAAGCCGGCAGCCGCGTGGAAGAAGTTGCAGGAGCCAGAGCCCGCTTGCAGCAAACTCAAGCAGGCTTGCAGCGACTGAGAGCCGGCAGCCGCGTTGAAGAAGTCAGCCAAGCGCGAGCTCGTTTAGCCCAAGCTCAAGCTCGTTTAGCAGATGCTCAAACCGGCAGTGTCAAACAAGAAATTGCCCAAGCACAAACGCAAATTGACTCGAGTAAAGCCCAAGCCGAACTAACCGCTCAACGGGTGGAACGCAATCGACCGTTAGTGGAAGAAGGTGCTCTGGCTAAAGATAAACTGGATGAATTAATTAAAGAAAATCGTACAGCCCAAGCTAAATTAATAGAATCTCAAAGACGCCTGCAACAACTACAAGAAAATCGGCTGTCGCAAATTCAGCAACTGCAAGCTGCTGTGCAAGTCGAGCAGCAAGCATTGAACCAATTGCAAAACGGCACGCGATCGGAAGAAATTGCTCAAGCCGAAGCAGAAGTTGCCGAAGCTAAAAGCAAATTAGCGCAGCTAGAAAACGGCAACCGTCCCGAAGAAATCGCCAAAGCCGAAGCAGCAGTTGCTGAAGCAAAAAGCCAATTAGCCGCACAAGAAAACGGTTCACGCCCGGAAGAAATAGCTCAAGCTCAAGCTGAATTAGCCGAAGCTCAAGCTCAAGTCCGCTTTCAAGAAGTGCAGTTAGAAGATACGAAAGTTCGCGCTCCTTTTGCTGGAATTATTACCCAAAGATACGCCATCCAAGGAGCTTTTGTAACTCCCGCAACTTCGGCCTCGGAAGCTACTTCGGCCACTTCGACATCCATTGTCGCTTTAGCTAGAGATGTGGAAGTTTTGGCGAAAGTCCCGGAGGCTGATATCAGTCAAATTAAACCGGGTCAAGAAGTTGAAATAGTCGCCGATGCTTATCCAGACAAAGTGTTTAAAGGCCGCGTTAAGTTAATTGCGCCGGAAGCTGTTAAGGAACGGGATGTGACGCTATTTCAAGTGCGAGTTGCCATTGATACGGGCAAAGAGTCGCTGCAATCGGGGATGAATGTAGATTTGAGATTTGTCGGTCAAAAGCTGAGCAATGCTTTAGTTGTGCCGACGGTGGCAATTGTGACTAATAAAGGTCAAACAGGTGTGCTAGTTCCCGATGAGAAACAGCAGCCGAAGTTTAAGCCTGTTACGGTTGGCTCGACTATTGGCAACAAGATTCAGATTTTAGAGGGTGCTGCAGCGGGCGATCGCGTTTTTACCGAACTTCCTCAAGGTAAAAAACTAGAGGATATCATCAAGAATCAAAAGTAGTCATTTCAGTGCGCTCCTCTCGCTCGCTAGTCATTAGTAGGGTGCGCAATGCGCACCTTACCCAATTACCAATTCCTTAATCTAAAATCTAAAATTCAAAATCGAATTATGGATATTGTTGAAAGCGTCAAAATGGCTGTCACAACTTTGATGGCAAACAAGCTTCGCAGCACCTTGACGATGTTAGGAATTATCATTGGCAATGCTTCGGTAATTTCTATGATAGGTATCGGCGAAGGAGCTCAAACATTTATCGAGGGACAAGTTAACTCTCTGGGATCAAACTTGCTATTTATTATTCCCGGAAGTCCTGAAGCGCAAACCCGCCCGGTGATTCCGCCCCAGACTTTAGTAGTGGAAGATGCAGAGGCGATCGCATCTCAAGTTCCTTCGGTCCAAGAAGTTGCACCAACTCTCAATGATAGTCAAATCGTTACTTACCGCAATAAAAATGTCTCATCTTCCATTGTCGGAACTACCCCAGAATTTCTGACAGTCAGAAGCTTTGATATGGGTCAAGGTCGTTTTTTAAGCAAATTAGATTTAGAAAGACAAGAAAATGTGGTTGCTTTAGGATCGGAAGCAGCCGAACAATTATTTGGCAATACACAACCAGTTGGTCAATACATTCGCATCAAAAACTCTACCTTTCAAGTGATTGGAGTCATGCAGGCAAAAGGTTCAAGTTTTGGCGACAATCAAGATATGAACGTTTATTTACCGCTGACAACAATGGCAAACCGGATCGTAGGTCGCTCATCTCCCTACGGTACAAAAGTAACATTTATTTCGGTTGCTATCAAAGATGAAACTATGATGCAAGCCGCCCAATTTCAAATAGAAAATCTGCTCAGATTGCGTCATAAAATTACTAAGGAAGATGATTTTACTGTCCGAAACCAGAAAGATTTGATGAAGACTTTGGGCAGTATTACTGGTGCTTTGACGTTGATGTTGGCTTTCGTGGCGGCCATTTCGCTGTTTGTCGGCGGCATCGGAATTATGAATATTATGCTAGTTTCTGTTACCGAACGCACGAAGGAAATTGGATTGAGAAAGGCGATCGGAGCTTCTCAGCAAGATATCCTAATTCAGTTTATGATAGAGTCTGTGATTTTGTCGGCAGCAGGCGGTGCGATCGGCACTGGATTCGGCATCGGCGGCGTGCTTTTAGTCGCTGCTTTTACTCCCCTGCAAGCTAGCGTTTCCCCAGTGGCGATCGCACTTGCAGTAGGTGTTTCCGGCAGCATCGGCTTATTTTTCGGCATTGTACCCGCCAAACAAGCTGCTAAATTAGACCCGATTGTGGCATTGAGAAGTGCTTAATTAATTTGTTGACGGTAGACGGTTGACTGTTGACTGTTATAAAAATAACTCATAATTAATAACTCATAATTAATAACTAAGTATGAATTTTATTGAAAGCGTCAAAATGGCAGGTCAAACACTGCTAGCTAATAAAACTCGCAGCAGTTTAACAATGATCGGCATGATTGTCGGCAACGCCTCAGTAATTGCGATGATTGGAGTGGGACAAGGAGCTCAAAAATTTGTAGCAGGACAAGTTCAATCCCTGGGTACAAACGTATTGATAGTTAGACCCGGAGTTCCCAACGCTAGGCGAAGTTCTATCGCAAGTGCGCCTCAAACACTGATAGTAGAAGATGCTAAGGCGATCGCAACTCAAGTCCCCTCCGTTCAAGGCGTGTCAGCAGAACTTAACAGTTCAGAGATTGTTCGCTACAGCAACAAAAACGTTTCTGCTCTAATTTTTGGCACGATTCCAGAATTTATAGAAGTCAGAAGCTTTGAAATGGCAAAAGGGCGGTTTTTGACTGAAGTAGATGTTAAACAAAGTAACCAAGTTGTGGTTCTAGGTTCCGAATTAGCGGAAAAACTTTTTGGCAATATAAATCCATTGGGCGAACAAGTGCGTATCCAAAATGTCAGCCTCAAAGTAATAGGAGTATTGGCACCCAAAGGCACATCTTTTGGTACGAATTACGATAACTCGGCCGCAGTGCCGATCGCCACAATGGCAAACCGCATTGTCGGGCGGAAATCTCCCTACGGTTTAGCTGTCACGTCGGTATTTATTTCTATTAAAGATGAGTTGCAAATGGACGCGGCTCAATTTCAGGTAGAAAACTTGCTGAGACTGCGGCACAAAGTTACCACCGAAGACGACTTTACAGTCAGAAATCAAAAAGATTTAATGGCAACAATGGGTGCGATTTCTGGGGCTCTGACACTGATGTTAACTGCTGTTGCCAGCATTTCCCTATTAGTCGGTGGCATTGGGATTATGAATATTATGCTGGTTTCCGTCAGCGAACGCACTCAGGAAATTGGGCTCAGAAAGGCGATCGGCGCATCCCAACAAGATATCTTGTTTCAATTTATTGTCGAAGCTGTAATTTTGTCCGCTGCCGGAGGGATAGTCGGTACTTGCGTAGGTGTCAGCGGTATCTTGCTTGTAAGTAATTTCACGCCCTTGCAAGCTGGAATATCACCCGTGGCGATCGCCCTTGCTGTCAGTGTATCCGGTGCAGTCGGCCTCTTCTTCGGCGTTGTCCCCGCCCGCCAAGCCGCCAAACTCGACCCGATCGCAGCTTTGAGAAGTGCTTAATAAATATCTACTTACTCAGTTACACAATCCGCGCCTTTTATGCTGGTCAAAATTATCTCTATCTAAATATTAAAAAGTGTTTTTTTATAAACAATTAACAACATTGCAGTATCGAATGCAGTTTTAATCTCTGTATTTTTACGCAGATTTAAAGCGCAAAACTTCATAAAAAGCCCGTTAAATATTAAATAAAGCTTGGTTGTGGCGTTTACTTGTCAACCAGAAAGTTTAATACTATTAAATCAGGGGCAAACACACCGAAGCATCTACAGACGGTACGAACCTTTGCGCTTTAATCAAAATATCCAATAAATAAACATGGCATCCCTCACCCCTAGTTCTAACTTTGACTATCTCGAAGGAACCACCCAACCAGACAGATTGACCGCCTTAGATGGCAACGACATCATTTATGCCAACAGCGGAGACGACTATCTCGAAGGCGATGTCGGTAAAGACAAAATCTGCGGCGACCAAGGCAACGATACGATTGTTGGCGGTGCGGACAATGACATCCTCTGGGGAGGCAAAGGCAGCGACCTAATTGGTGGCGATTCCGGCAACGATATCATCTACGCGGGCGCCGGTACCGATACCGTGAGCGGTGGCACAGGCGATGATATATTTGCCATTGCTAAAGGCAGCGGTGGCCCAACTTTAGCCACAGCCGACTACATCGCCGACTTCGGCAACGGCAATGACAAAATTCGATTGCTAGACGGCCTCACCTTTGAAGATTTAAACATCCAGCAAGGCACGGGCGCCAACAGCAACAGCACCGTAATTCAAGACAAAATTACGGGCGAATATTTAGCAGTCTTGCCAGGAGTCAACAGCAACACCATCAATCGCGACCAATTCACAAATCAGCTATCGGGCAACCCTGTCACCGAGTGGAACGGAGTCCTGCTGAATGCAGTGCGGACGGCCAGCACCGCACCTCCCCTCGCTTCCCGCAACATGGCAATGGTTCACGTAGCCATTTACGATGCTGTTAACTCGATCGGCAAAAAATACAGCCCTTACCTCGTGGAAATAGACCCACCCGCAGGTACATCAGCAGAAGCAGCCACCGCCGCAGCCGCCCACCGCGTCTTAGTCAACCTCTACCCAGCGCAAGCAGCCACATTTGACCAAGCATACGCATCGTCTCTAGCTAAAATTACCGACGGTAAAGCCAAACAAGACGGGATTGCCCTCGGACAGCAAGTTGCCGACCAAATTATCAGTTCGCGGAGTACAGACGGCATCACGAAAGTAGTGCAGTACACTCCCTCAACCGACCCCGGCAGTTGGGTGCCGACTCCCCCCGCTTTTGCAGCAGCGTTAGCGCCACAGTGGGTCGAAGTTACTCCCTTTGCGATGACTAGCGGTTCTCAGTTCCGCCCGTCGGGCCCGCCCACCCTTGACAGCGCCAAGTACGCAGAGGAGGTTAACTATATCAAAGAAATTGGCAAAAGTGACAGCCTCACGCGCACCCCAGACCAAACAGTCATCGCCAAATTCTGGGCTAATGGCGCTGGGACGTTTACGCCTCCGGGCCACTGGAACCAAATCGCCGAAGAAACAGCGACTCTCACTGGTCAATCCTTAGAAGATAGCGCCCGCTTGTTCTCCCTGCTGAATATTGCTCTGGCCGATGCAGCTATTAGCTGCTGGGATGCCAAGTATGAGTACAACTTGTGGCGGCCCGTGACAGCTATCCGCCAAGCTGACACAGACAACAATCCCGCAACGACAGCCGATCCCCTGTGGACTCCGCTGCTAACTACTCCGCCGTTCCCTGAGTACACGTCGGGTCACAGTACCTTTAGCGGTGCGGCAGATACTGTTATGAGTTCTGTATTTGGTTCGGATTATGGTTTTGGAGATCGGGGAGACAGGAGTGTCAACACTTTGCGAACCTTTGAAAACTTCAGCGAAGCGGCCGATGAATCGGGAATGAGTCGCCTTTACGGAGGCATTCATTTCATGAGTGCTAACGTAAATGGTTTAAGTGTGGGTAGAAATGTGGGGAATTATGTTGTGCAGAATTTCTTAAAGGCTTAGGAAAGCTTTTTTGTGGGGAGGGGGCGGGTTTACGAGATTGCTGAGATGTTGCACCATTTTCAATAATCTTTTTATGAACAGGAAAGATGCCTGTTCCACAAGAAATAAACTCTTTGTGGAACAGGCATTTTGCCTGTTGCTAATTATTCCAGCAATTCTACAGTGCCGAGATACCCATCTACTCGGACTTTTTGACCATCTCGCAGGCGAGTTGTTGCTTCAGAAATATTCATGACTGCGGGAATTTTGTACTCGCGAGCGATTATTGCCCCGTGAGATAGTTGGCCGCCAACTTCGGCGATAATTGCTGTTGCTCCTAATAGCAGCGGCGCCCAACCTGCATCGGTGTAAGGAACTACTGCGATCGCATTTTCTCCTAAATCCGTGCTCGCGGTGCGGCAAATCTTGACAAAACCTTCGACACGGCCGATACTTGCCGGAATTCCCTGGATGATATTAGTTGCGGATTGGGTAAGTTCGATCGCCCTTTTCTGAGAATTTGGCAGCAAATTGCCGTAGACCACGGGGGGAATCGGGCGATCGCGATCGGCTAACAGGCGATCGCGCCTTTCCCTAATTGTATCCTTAAACGAAACACTGGTACCGCTGCGAATCCACTGCTGAATTTCCCCAAATTCCAGATAAAAAATATCTCCGCTTTCCTGAAACACCTGCATTGCCAATCCGCAAGCTTCAATCTCCAAAAAATTCCAGCGTAAATGAGCCAACAACCGCGCGTAAATTTCGCTAATTTCGTTTTTGACGATCGCTCTTTCCTGACATTTATCTAGTCGCCACTTCTGCCCCCAAGTCAATCCTAATTTCCCCTTTTCGACTAAATTAGTTTCGCCTTTTTGAGCCATGCTTATTAGCAGTTTTTGGTACACTTCCGGTTGTTCTCGCCAAGTAGGAACAGCGATATCCGTTCCCACCTCGCTCAAATATCCGTAAGTATCAAGCCACTTTTTAAATTCTGCTTGTAAAGCCGGACTTTCGGCAAATATATGTGCTAAATCTGCTACTGAAACAGTTTCGTCAGACTGCGAAACAGCAGCTTGTCGCAACTTCTGAGCCAACTGCTGTAAAGCTCGCACAGAAGCAATTTCAGGAGCGCTGTCATTAGCTAGCCATTCATCAGAAACGCGAAAAATGGCCTTGCGAATAGCCAGCCCGATCGGTCCTAATATATTGTAGTAAGTAATCGGTTTTAGCCACTCCTGAATTTGCTCGGCTTTCTCCAACAATTCCGACAAATATTGATAAGTGGGCATTGGGCGTTGGGCATTGGGCATTAATATTGCTTCGCTCGATCCTCTTCCTTCTTCCTGCTCCAGAATTTGCAGTGCAGGGAGAAAAATAGAAGTACGATCGCCCTTAAATTCTGCATTCAGCGCCCTCTCCCGCTGTACCAAACGCCACAAACCAGGCAAAGAAGGCAAAATCTTCCCCAAAGGCGGCTTGCCCATTTTTTGCCCTCTCAGCAAAAATTCCAAACCCTGCTCCGGCAATCCCATCATCCGAAAGATTTCGCCCAACAAAGTCGCATTAAAATAGGCGTGAGAACCGAGCAAAGTTGCCGTTTCATTAAAGTTTAAGCCACTGGCGCGATCGCCCAAAACCACCTTAAAAATCTCTCCCCAAACCCCGCAAGTCAGCGGCCGATTAATCGACCAAGTTAGGGGACGAATTGCACCAGGAATCACTTCTGCTGCAATAGTTCGCGTCCAGAATGGCTGCAAATTAGTAATGGGGCGACTCTGCAAAATCCAAACTTTTTCACCGTCCCAACTCCACTCAATATCCTGCGGGATGCCGTGAAAAAATGCTTCAATTGCTTGGGCTTGTTTCACCAATTTTGCTATAATCGATTTATCAATAATTGAATAATTTTTAAATTCACTTAAACTTTCTTCTAATGATTCCGGTCTACTAAAATCTATTTCCAAATGAATCGGAGTAACTTGTCCGCCGACAACAGCTTCGGCTCCTCCCGGTAAAGCTTCAATAATAATCTGGGAACCGCCATCTAAAGGATTGCGGCTGAACATGACTCCCGCAATTTGGCTGTCAATGTAAGGCTGAATCAGTACAGCCATTTGAGTATCGGGCAATTGTCGCTGTCGGCGGTAAGCCACAGCTTCGGAAGTCCAATAAGACTGGCGACAGCGATTAATTGCATCGAGCAATTCTGATTTAGTTGAAACAGGCCCAATGGTTTGATATTGTCCAGCCGCTGAACTAATATCCCCGTCTTCTCCCGCAGCAGAAGAACGCACAATTATGCGATTTTGGATTTGGGCTTTTAGATTTTGGATTAAAACATCAATACTTGACAAATGCTCGGCATTTTTCTTTTCCCCTCTTCCCTCTTTCTTCTTCCGTCGGACTTCTTCCTTCTTGCTTCCATCCGTTACATCCGTTACATAATCCGTTGCCGAACTTCCTTCTTCCTTGGATGACAATATAAAACCAGCAGGTACGTTAAAACCTGCGCGTTTCAGTTGAGACAATTTAGCAGCTTTATCGCCGCATATTGCAGCATCTAACAAGTCATCAAGAGAAAACAATTGTTCAGATTTAGATAAAGCCATATCATCACCCTGGCTGAAATTAATTGCTGCTAACAACAAAGCTAATCCTGTTGCTGCTAAAAATTCGGGCATTGATTGTCGCCACACCCAAACCCAGATTGGCGTGCACAGACACCCGCAACGGGAAGCAAAGAGTCTCGCCCGATCGCCCTCACCCCACCACTGCTGTGCCAAACCCCACACCAGCAGCCCCCAAATGCCCGATGAAACAGCCATCGGCGGCGAAAATACCAAAAGACCCCAAACAGCGTTGGTCACGCCTCCACCTCGGGCGATCGCATATCTGCCCGCAACTAGAGGAATTAACAGGGCGATCGCGATCGCAGGTGCATCCGGGAAGCAAAATCGCCCCGCCAAAACCGGCAAAATACCCCGGGCAATTTCCGCCAACACCGCAGCAATTCCCGCTAATTTCCCCCCGTGAATGAAAGCAGCAGACACGCCCACATTCCCCGTGCCCAGCGCCCTCAAATCTCGGCGGCTAAACACTCGCACCGCCCATCCCGTTAGCGGTAAAGCACCCAAGCTGAAACTCGCAGCCAACAGCAATGCTATTGTCCCCAACGGCATAAAATCAGCTCTCATATTTTCAACCTCTAACCATTATGCCGACAATTCTGTCACTTTTTCTGCCTTCAGATATATCAACAAAACGGCATTAGCACTTAAGATAATGTAAAAGTAGAGTAGATAAGGATTTGGCCTAATGATAAATATAAGCTTGACCGCTCCCATGGCAGTTCTTGTTACACCCATCAAGCGAGTAACGATCGATCTGCTGATGCAGCAGCCAGTGCCGGAATCAAGTGTCAGCTTGACCGCTCCAATAGCAGTTCTTGGTGTTGGCTTTGTTGCCGCAGTTACCATCGGCTCGATCGCCTGGTACAACTCCAAGCGCCCCCCCGGTTGGGAATCCAAAGAACGCCCTGATTTTGTCCCGAAAGTTGATAAAGACGATTTGATTGCTGATGTTTCTGATTCAAAGAAAAAATAGAACCAAGCTGTTTTAGATCGGAAAAAGCTTTGAGAGGAATAGAAATTACCCTTGCTTATATATCAGGTAGGGTGCGCCTCGGCGCGCCTTACGCTGCTATTATGTATAAAAACTTTGAGTGAATATTTTTAATTGACAGAAAGCACTAAGGTCAATAAATCGACTTGTCATCCCGCCCTCGAACCCTTTATTGACCTTGATGCAATAGATCGTTGAGATACATTTAATTATAGAAAATTAGACATTGACTACAGCTTTATAGTTCTCAGGAGATTCAGCCTCTTTTGGGAGGCGGCATTTGAGACATCTCACCACATATTCGTAAATTTGACTGCTAAGGCAATCGCCCCGACGACCATTTCCAGTTTAATGTCATAAGTTTATTTTTTCGAGGTATGGACGCTCAATCTAAAGCAATCCGGTGACTTGAGGCTGTGACTTTTTTTCTACACCTAATTATGTCCGCTTCAAAACCAACAGCGTAATATCATCAAACACTTTTTGAGTGCCGATATGTCGCCGTAAATCGTCAATCACCGCTTGCTTAATTTTCCCAGCCGACAAATGCCAGTTTTGGCGAATGACTTCACACATCGCTTCCACGCCATATTGTTTTGTCTTAATGTCTTTTGCTTCGGGAATACCATCGGTATATAGCACGATACTATCTCCTGGGTATAGCTCCATTGAAATATGACTGATGAACTCAGCAATGTCATCTAGGAGGGCGATCGGGAAAAATTTTTCCTCGCAAGCAACACCAATCTGTCTGGAGATCTCAGGGCAAAACTTCTGATATAGAAAGATTCAATAATATCCTGATGCCAACGAACATTCGCTTTTTTAATAAAAACTCGGTCGTTTGATAAAAAGCTTTCCAATCAGGTGGGAGCTATCTGTTATTTTATCTATCATTACAACGCTTCTTTAAGCCTCAAAGTATTTAATTTATGGTTTTTGCTATGTCTGTAAAATAATCTTATTAAAATTTAAGTTTTGTAATAGAATTGTAATCGAACTTTTCTTGTATATTCAGCTAATTCACTGCAAACAAATGTTTTGTTTAGCACAGTTAATCGCTCGATCGCTCACGAAACAAACAACCCAGTCAGTTTAATTTATGGTAAAATAGTTCATGTTAATCAATATTTTTTAGATTTATTCATGATTACAATTTACCAAAAACACTATCGGTAATCGCAGCCTAAATCCCAGAAAATGTCAAATATATTGCTATGCCTCATAAAAAAACAGAAAAAGAGTTAATTTTTTGAGCATATAACAGCTCTACAAGCATTTATATACTTTGGCTAAATTATATTTTATATATTATTTATGTAGGGGCTAATTTCAGACAGCCCCTACATTATTTTAGGTTATGCTTGCTTATTTTTGCAGCGGATTGAGTTTCGTAACCGAGCTTTCCTTGGCATCTTCAGCACTATCTTTGAGGAAACCAGAAGCATCCTTAAACGCAGCGCCTACTTTCTCTAAAATATTGGCATCAGAATCGCTTTGTCCGTCTGGCGCTTCTAACACAGTTTTATCTCCGCCGCGTTCGGGGTCTAACTTGTCAGTTTCCATGGGTGCAGAACCCGGATAAAGCAGCTTTGAGGAATTAGATTCACCGGTAGTCGCAGCCATAAGACGATCGCCCAATATCGACAAATCAGCCCGATTCTTTTGTGCTTGAGCAGGCGACTGATTTACTTTAGGATCGGTGGAGGTTTTATAATTCGTGTATCCATCACCGCCACCCTTGTGAGGATTATTCATTCCTCCAGCTTGAACGGGAGGATTGTCAGGCCGAGCGCCTCGAACATCGCCCGCATTGCAAGCGGTGCTGGTAAACAGCAGCACACCTGCCATAAATACAGTCAAAAATTGAGTCAAAAATCGACCGTTACGCAGTTTTTTCAAAAAAGAAATTACAGTGTTCATTAAAAGTTTCCGATTTTTTACTACTACTTGTCAAGAATAAAAGTAAACTCCCCATGCCTGCCTCTAACGGCGGTAATATTTTGCTGCGGGTTGCTATCGACTTTTTTATGACTTTAGGGGGATTTAATAAACTGCCGAGATTTTTCCAAAGCAAAGCATAATAGTAGGGTTCGCCAGTTCCAATAGTTGCTGGAATTGAAGAGCTTTTTTGTTTCTGACACACCCTACAAGCTCCTAATTAGGGAATTTTTCGACTTTCGCTTCAGCTTGCAAAGTTAGCAAACCAGCTTCCACATTTAGCTGCTGGATCCGCAGGGACATTCCCTCAAGTTCAAAATTTCGCAAGTTTAAAACTTCACCAGCTTTGTCAGCCAAAGCTTCAGTTAACTCCGGCGAAAATTCCTTGTTTTCCGGATACTCGACATCCTGAAGAGAAATTGCCCAACCGCCCGCTGCGATCTCAGGTTTTGCTGTGAAATAAATCTTTTCCGTGGAGGCAGTTTCCCGCACTAATACCTCAGCATTTAAAGCGATTGTTCCGGTTAGCAATTTGCACTCAATAGTTTTAACGTCTATTGTCTGCTGTTGTCCGTCAACAGTAACTTTTAAGTTTTTCAGTTTCCTGCTGATGTATTCGGAATTAAAAGCGCGGTTGATATCGCTTTCTGTTAAAACTGCGCGCGCCCCACCGAAGGCAGGCCCGTTCAGTTCAATTTTGCCAAACATAGCGGTCAGGGGATTGACTGCAATATCCTTGACGTGGATTTGCAATTCTTCCACGCGCAAATCTTGCTGCATTACTAATCCTTTGCCCTCAACGGCAACGGCCTCTACTTCTCCCTGGGCTAGCTGGCCAGGATCGGTGTTAACTGTGACAGACAAAGTTTCGGATTCGTCTAATTTGCTAGCAATAGCAATCTCTGCAACTTTGTCGATCGCCTGTTCCCCTAAACTTCTATTTTGTTGAAGCACGCTCAGAATTCCTAATAATCTTGTTTTAAAAATAGTAGTTAATACCTAAGTTATTTATCGTCTTCCTCTCGGCAGGTTTCTCGTATGAAAAAAACTCAGCCAAAGACAGAGGGTTTCCAGAAAATTACTAAAATTAATCAGGTACTCTTCGGCGCACTCTACATTGACTCCGTGGCGAAGCGGTGAAAACTCAAAAACTAGGATTTTTGCCAAAAGTCTTTTCTAGAAGTTCGATCGCCCGCTACAATAAGTAAGAGCCGGCACCGCTTTTTGCAATGAATTCAGAATCAACTCTCGCTAGACTACAAGCTACACTTCCCGACGGAAAACTGCCTTCTAGCTACGGGGTATACTTCAAAAACACCCTAGTAGCCCTATGTCACGCCCTAGAAGACCACATTTTGCAAACCAGTGGCGGGGACAAGAGCGAACTCCAACCCTTAGTTTTGGTAACGTTTCAGCAGGGTAAATGGTATTTACAGGAAGCCGATCGCTACCTAGATATTGCTAATGCCTCTCGGCGCGTTGTCATCGGTGCAGTAGCCGACAGCGGTTTCGCTACCCACAAAACGGGTCAATTAGAAAATGTATCTTTAATAAATCTCGATGAGAGCGACCCCCTCATCCAAGAATGGAATTTAATCATCGTCGCCCCCACATACAAAGCAATGGTGCTTTGCCGCGAACTTTCAGCCGAGGAATACTTGCCCGAGGGCAAGCCAGAAGTCGATACAGAACGAAAGTTCTACGGTTTGTGGTCGTTTGACCAGTCTTTGGTGTCGGCCTCGGCAGAAATTTTTATAGAACAGACGCGACATTACAACTCCCCCCTAGCCGACAGTTTGCTGGAAATGTACCGCGAAATCCTGGCAACCAAAGGCCCGCCCTTGGCAGATATTAGTGGCGTGGTATCGCGGATAGTCACTTACCTGCAAAGTTCTCAGCAGCAAATGGTGGCAATTAACCGCCAAACCCGCGAATTGTGGGAATTAGAAGGTCAAGCTTTGCGCGTCAGCCGCAATTTGAACGCTAACAAACTTCAAGCTTTTCTGCGGATGGCCCAGCGCGTGGACGAACGCGATACCTCCAATCCTACAGCGTCTTTGCAGGTGGCGGCTTTGTCGGAAACTTTGGGTCAACTGCTGGATTTGCCTGCTTTGCAGTTGCGGAGGCTGCGGCTGGCTGGATTGCTGTTTCGAGTCGGCTTAGTTTCTGCCCCGAATGAAGTGTTCGATCGCACTCCCGATCAATTCGACCCAGCAACTTTCTCTTTTTGGCGCGATCGCAGTTTCATTGGTTCCCAACTGCTGCAAGCAATGCCGGAACTAGCACCTGTGGCGGAAATTGTCAAGCACCAACTCGAATATTGGGACGGCAGCGGCAGGCCAGAGGGTTTGCGAGCCGAAACCATACCCGTTGCTTCGCGGATTTTGGGGTTGGTCGCTGATTTTCAAGAATTGACTCAACCCCGTGGCGATCGTCCGGCTTTGAGTTTGAGCGAAGCTTTGGAACAGTGCCGCGAACTGTCGGGCACTCGCTTCGATCCGGCTTTGGTGGAAACACTCAGCAACGTCGTCAGGCTGGCAGAAATGGGTTTGATGCAGTTACCGAACCGCCCGAGCCAACTGCCTAACGTATGGCTGGAGGATTTGGGCGATCGAACGACCGCGACCGCTCCGGCATTATAAAATAACTGGATGGGAAATGGGCGATCGGTAATTGGTAATTGGGAACTTGTACAGAGCTTGTGCTGAGCGCAGTTAAAGTGCCTAGCCGAAGAAGTATTGGGCATTTAAAACTCAGCACAAAATCTTTTCCAACACTACAAAAACTCAGCCTGTGCTTGCTAAGCGCACCCTACCACTGGGAGTTGTAGCCACCGCCTGTCTGTGCGCTAATGACTAATGACGACAATGACTAATGACTAAAAACTAATGACTAATGACCTCGAAGCCATACGCAAAGGCAAAATTTTGATGTTGGCCGGCACTGATTTAGCCGGCAAAGACTTAGCGGGAGCCGATCTCGCAGGTGCTGACTTGTCTCAAGCCAACTTGAGTGGAGCTAATCTCGCCGGCGCTAACTTGCAGCGGGCCGTATTGCGAGCCAACCTCAGAGGTGCTGACTTGAGCGGCGCTGACTTGCGAGGCGCAGATTTTCGCAATGCCGATTTGCGGGGAGCTTCCTTCGCTAACGCTTTAGTCCGCGACGCAAGTTTTGGGGGTGCTTTTTTGACGGGGGCATCCATCGGCAATTTGGATTTGAGCGGTGTCGATTTTCGTGGCGCCGATTTGCGGGGCGCTGCTTTGGCTCGGGCAATTTTGCTTGGTGCCGATTTGAGCAATGCCAATTTGTCCGGCGCTGATTTGTCAGGAGCTGACTTGGAAGAAGCGATTCTGAATGGAGCCGTACTGCGCGGCGCTAACCTGACGGGGGCTAATTTACTTTGCGCCATGATCGAACAAACCCTGTGGGATGGAGCGTTGCTCGATCGCGCCTGTCTCCAAGGCACCCCCCTGAGCCTTTAAATTTCAACAATGTTGTTTTGAAGACAGACAAAAAAACAAGATCTGCTTATAGAGTGAATAAGCACAAGCGATTTTTACATTTCTTAATATAGGGTTATAATGGCGACTGTAGATGAGCAAACGAATAAATGGTAGCAGCTTTGTTTAGCGGTACATCCTTTCAAGGTCAAAGTGGCGATCGCCTTGTTAGTAAAGTAGCAGGAGCTGCGATCGCAGCCTTATTCAAGCGTTCTGAAAAGGCCGAGGCCAACATCCGAGTCGAACCAGTAGCCAAACTCTTGCAGGGAAGCATCGACGGTTTCGACTTTGTTGGCAAAGGTATGTTGATGTACAACGGCCTCCGCATAGAAGTGATGGAACTCTACCTGCAAGCAGTCTCAATTGATTTTGGGGCGATTTTTGCAGGTCAAGTGAAATTGCGACAGCCTACCCAGGCCAATATGCGAGTAGTCTTAAGTCGATCGGATTTAACCACCTCATTCAATACACCTTTTGTAGTTGAAAAACTCCAGAAGCTGAAGTATCAAGAGCAATCTCTGCACTTTCAAAACACTGAAGTCAGCTTCGGAAGTGACAAATCAATTCGGCTTCAGTCCGAAATTACCGTAGGCGAGGCCAGCGAACCCGTCAAAATAGATATTACAGCTCAATTGCAAGTAGAAGACCGACGTAAAATCCAATTTGTCAGCGTTACTTACGGCGGTGACGGGCAAGCAGTAGACTTGGGTCAGGCTATAATTGCCCACGTAAATAACTTGCTAGACTTAGACAAATTTGCCTTAGAAGGCACTCAACTACGAGTAGACCGCTGCCGAGTTCAGAACGACGAGCTGGTTTTCTACGGTTGGGCTGGTATCGAACAGTTCCCCAAAGGCAAGCGCTAAACCTCAGCAGGCTGAGGTTTGCCCAGGCCTCTACTTGGGAAAAAGAGCATTTTTCAGTTAGCAAACAACCCGCACCGGCGGGTTTTGCTTTAGATTTTAGATGGGAGAAAAAATCTAAGATCTACAATCTACCATCTCAGTTCGATCGACTCAAAATCAGCACTGAGGTTGATTCGAGTGGCAAATTATTTTGATACATTTTAATAATAAATTAAATCACCCCTGAAGAATAAAAATGCTCGGATTTTATTTATTTTGTATCTACGTCGCAGTCTTGTCCGTATTTGCGGGGCCCAGCCACCACCGCTCTGAGAAATGGTGGGTAGAAATTGTCACCGACTTGCCCCACTGTACCTACTATTTTGGCCCCTTTGACACAGACAAAGAAGCTTCCAGCAATACTCCAGGCTACATAGAAGACTTGGAAAGCGAGGGAGCCAAAAAAGTTAGCATCCGCATCAAACGGTGTCAGCCTTCGGCTCTCACCATTTGTGATGAATTCTCAGAAGGTGTCGCTGCTTAATAATTTTGATAGTCCAACCGGCAGAAACCGGGTTTTTTAACGCAAATACTCCATCTATTGCGAGGGGTATCGGTTAAACAACCCGGTTTCTGGGCGTCTAGAGAGTGTAAGTTCTGTTTGAGTTTTTCCTTAACTGAAGCCTCAACAATAATATTAAGCATCATGTTGTCTTAGTCCTTACCCTGCGGACTTTATATTTGTAGTGGTGGCTTAAATGTCGGTATCTTCTACACCAAAATGCAGATTTTAGCTAGCACTAACTGCCAAAAATAATCGGGGCTAAATCAGCACTGAGGACGAGCCGATAGATCCTGTTGCCTTGATAAATTGAGAGAGAACAGAAAAAGCTACTTAAGTCTTCCCAGAGGTAAATATGTTTGAAATATCTATGTTGGCTATGTTTTTCACCGCCTTTTGGGTGCTAGCTCAACCTGCTAGCAGCACTCGACGTGGCGAATGGTGGGTAGAAGTTGACACTGATTCGCCAAAGCGTACCTATTACTTTGGCCCCTATGACAGCAGACAGGAAGCTTCTAACAGCTCGAACAGGTACATCCGAGACCTGGAGAACAAAGGAGCTAAAAAAATTAGCATCAACATCAAAGAAGGTAGCCAACCTACTCACCTAACAGCTAGCGAAGAGTCTTGATCGCGTTGGAAACTGCCAACGACGGGGGAATAAAATTTCAGTTCTTAACAGGGTTTTTTTAAAATGAGAGCGCGCTTGCATACAGTAGGGACACAACAATGCTGTGTCCCTAGGAAAGATGTCAGAAAGGGTATTATTTGCGTCTGAGAAATGCACGTTTTTTCAAAGCAGCATTTGGTTGATATTGCTGCGGGGATTAAAAGTGCGATTTGCCTTGATTTTTTCATAGCATTCGCGTTCTATACTGCTCATTTCTTTCGGCGGCACGATCGCAATTTTTACTAACAAATCAGTCCGCTCGTCTTTCTTGGGTTTGGGCCATCCTTTGCCCCGCAACCGCAAAGACTGACCCGATCGCATCCCGGCTGGAAATTTTACAGTTATCATACCTTCAGGCGCAGGCACTTCAATTGAAGCTCCCAAAACCGCTTCGTCGGGAGTTATAGGCACTTCGCAGACCAAATTCTCTCCTTCAAACTGGAAGAAAGCATGAGGCAAAACTTCTAATTTTAGGTACAAATCTCCCTGCTGCTTGGTGTACGGGTCAACTTGACCTTTACCTTTTACCCGAATTTTGCTGCCAGTTTTTACTCCTGCTGGAATCGAAACTTCGCCCGTGGCGACTCGCTTGGAAGTGCCGCGAAATGCTT
Organism: Microcoleus sp. Pol12A5; assembly: GCF_036701435.1. Lineage (NCBI taxonomy): Bacteria > Bacillati > Cyanobacteriota > Cyanophyceae > Oscillatoriales > Microcoleaceae > Microcoleus > Microcoleus sp. Pol12A5. Next base: position 11,227 of record NZ_JAUBQU010000055.1, on the reverse strand, counting down.
CCCCCAAAGTCAGGGAAACCACCACCTCGGTGTCGAGAGAGCTTCCTGCGCTGCGGTTTTCATACCCCGCAAAATCTTCAAATCCGCCAAAACCCGTGGGTCCGCCTGCGCGGTAGTTGCTGTAATTCCACTTGGCGTTGCGGGCACTACTGGCATTGGTACCTGCGCGGCCGAGCAAGGCATTGATAAATTCGTCAAAACTGCCGTACTGGCTGAAGTCAACGCCGCCAAAGTCTACAGTCGTACCGCCCCCGCCTGGCCATCCGCCTGGAGTGGTGGCAGCTTGCTTCCAGTATTGACCGTATTGATCGTATTTTTTGCGTTTTTCTGGGTCTGATAGCACTTCGTAAGCTTCGTTTACTTCTTTAAAACGAGCTTCGGCTTCTTTGTTCCCGGGGTTCATATCCGGGTGATATTTCCGGGCTAGTTTGCGGAAAGTTTTTTTAATTTCGTCAGAGCTGGCAGTTTTGTTGAGTCCCAAAATAGCGTAATAGTCTTTAAAATCTGTCGCAGCCATTAAGCAATCCCCTCTTTATTAGTTGTTATTTGTTAGTTGTTAGAAAGAATAAATCCCAAATTAGCCTCAGGATGGCGAATTAGTTTAATGCCAGGGGTAAAAGTACCTGCGGCATCTCATTCAAATTATAGGTTATCAAAGGTTTGGACTCGATCGAGTTCGGTTGTTGCTTGCGCGACGATCGCAATTTCCGCACCCCGCTGTTGTTTGAGATTTTATAGGATTCGGCTCTCTGGTGCTGAGGACAGCCTGAGCAGCCGGGTCTAGAAATGCTTTTGGCATTCGACAACAAAAACAATGTTTCATCAATGAATGAACAACACCCTTACCCTATGGGCGGTTGCTACACCTTTGAACTTTTAGAGGGTAAGACTCTTGCCACCATAAATTTTTAGGAGTTGTGCGCCTTCGGGCTTTTGGGAGGAGGCGAGAGCTTTAGGGTGCATCCCGGTTGAAGCGAGCCCGGGAGAGCTGCTGCTGTTGCTGGCGCGAGTACCCGTCGGGTTGAGTGTTGCGGAAGAGCGAGCTTTTTTTGCTCTTTTGTTGCGGTGCGCGGTGCGATCGAACTTCTCTATAGGAGGTTTTACTCAATGCAAATCTTAGCAGGTTCTCAGCAGCAATTCCGGTCGAATCTGGTGTCTGAATTGTGACTGTATTATACCCTAAAGTGCGCCGTCATCCCACAAAATTTCGAGATATTTTTTGCTCACCCCAGACCAGTGCTATAGAAGCTTATTTTTACAACCTCTGAATAGATTTTAATCAAACTAATATAGCATAATATCTCTGCTGTCTGTTAGCTACATCACACACTTCTATAAAACATTAAGATAAGATAATAAAGGGATCAGGTTTTAACGCCACGAGGGTGCTCACATTATGAATTATTTGCTAAGTTGGCCTTGCGGCTGCTGCGACGAGTGGAAAGATAGTTCCGAGAGTTGTGTTGTACTCAGAAACGGGCAGCGCATTTGTCAGTCGTGCTACGAGCGCAAATACAAGAATCAGAAGCTATTCTCCAGACGCAGGCGATCGGACATATCTGTATCACGGCACACAGTAACAGAGACTGTCCCTTATTAATAATGCGCGAGCCTTTGAATGCAGCCAAGTATTTCGACAACCTCGCCTCAGCGGTGGGAATTAATAATCAACAAAAAAAAGAATGAATTTCGTCATCAGTCATCAGTCATCGGTCATTGGTGATCTGTCACTAATTTACTTATTTATCATCAGTCACTTGCTGAGAGGTAACAGATTTTAACTTAAAAAATTAATGACTGACGACTAATGACTAATGACTAATAACTAAATGATAGTTCCATCAGGAATTGTGGCATTTTTCAGGACTACGATAATGCCGCTGCGGATGTAAAAACCTTGGTTTTCGCGGTTTGCTTCTTCCACTCGGTCTTTATTAATTATTTGAACATTGCGGCCGATGCGGGCATTTTTATCCACAATCGCGCGGCGAATTGTAGTATCTGCACCGATACCGAGGGCGACGCCGCCGTTGTCCAAACTCGAATGGCGTTCGGCGTCGGGTTCGTAGAAGTCAGCACCCATGACTAGAGTGTCTTGAATCGTACATCCAGCTTCAATGCGCGATCGAACTCCCAACACAGAATGGTCGATCCGGCACTGCTTGAGAATGCAGCCTTCAGCAATAATCGATTCAGTTACGTGAGTATCTAAAAGCTTAGTCGGCGGCAAGAAACGCGGGCGAGTGTAAATCGGCGCATCTTCATCGTAGAAACTGAAAGGTGGCTGAGGCTGTTTTGTCAGCGCCAAGTTAGCGTCGTAAAAAGCCTCAATGGTTCCGATATCCTCCCAGTAATCGTCAAACAAATAAGCTTGAACGTTGTGGTCTTTTGCATTATTCGGAATAATCTCTTTACCAAAATCAGTTTGGTTGGGAGATTCTTTCAGAAGTTTAATCAGAACTTCTTTTTTGAAGACGTAAATCCCCATCGAAGCAATGTAAGGACTTTCCTGAGCCTGCTGTGCTGTCAGTCCCAGTTTAGTAGTATCCACCTGCATTTGTTTGAGCGCATCGCCTTTTGGCTTTTCACTGAAAGAAACAATGCGGCCGTTGTCGTCGATTTTCATCAAACCAAAATCCGAGGCCCGCTTCTCGTCCATTGGCAAAACCGAGAGGGTGATATCGGCGTTGGTTTCGCGGTGTCTCTGCACAAACTTCTGGTAGTCCATGCGGTAGAGGTGGTCGCCCGAAAGAATCAAATATTCGTCAACGTCCCACTCTTCTAGCAGCCACAGATATTGGCGAACTGCGTCCGCTGTCCCTTGAAACCAGTTGGGGTTTTCCTGAGTTTGCTGGGCGGCGAGCACCTCAGCAAATCCGTCGGTGAAGCCGGAAAAGTTGTAGGTGCGAGCGATGTGGCGGTTGAGGGATGCCGAGTTGAATTGCGTGAGGACGTAAATTTTGACTATTTCGGAGTTGATGCAGTTGCTGACAGGAATATCGATGAGGCGATATTTGCCTGCGAGGGGAACTGCGGGTTTGGCCCGCAGTTTGGTTAGGGGGTAAAGGCGGGTGCCTACACCGCCACCGAGGATGATGGCTAAGACTTTTTTCAAGGAACTTTCTCCCTAGGGTCGATTAACTCTCCAAGTACAGTGTCGGATGGTGAGGGCTTCTTGACAAGGGGGGAGAGCAAGGAAGTTTTGAGTTTTCACTTATGAGTGGAGTCGCTTACGCAGAAACCGGGTTGTTTAATCCAAATACTTCTTCACACCCTCAATAAGAGTTAAAAAACCCGGTTTATAAGAGTTGGAGTGCGTTCGGGACTGGAGTTTTGAGTTTTGAGTTTTAAGTTAAAATACCCATCAATCAATAATGGATATTTAACAAAGTTTTGAGTTGTGAGTTAAAATACCCCTCAGTAAATAACGGCAGTTTAAGGAAAGAATAAGGTTGGGGATTTTGGCTGTTAATAACAACTTTCTTAGGTAAATTGCTCGTTTTCGCAATTTCTCCCTCCAGGATGGCGCGCGCTGTTGTTCTTTTTCCAGGGTGGCCGGCACCGCCACGCCCAGTGAGGCTTTGTATGGGCCCAAAGTTCGCTCTGGTTATGCTTGAGTTTGATCCTGTTGTTTTTGCTGGCGTTCCTGTTATGTGAGTTTGTCTAACTCCACAGCACTCAGGAAGCGCAGGCCGGCGGGACTATAAATTTATAGGTAGAGTCAGTTTTCAATCTTAAATTGACTGCACATTTGTGTAATATTTTACAATTTGTCGATCGATCAAATGGGATTAAATGTCTATTCTCTACCAAAAGCTAGATCCCCTGGAAACCCCTGCTACGGTAGCCTAAGCCGTAAAAGCTAGAAAAAGTGTATGCAAATTCAAACGCCGGACTGGGTGAAAAACGCCGTATTCTACCAAATATTCCCCGATCGCTTCGCCAAAAGCAAACAGCCCCGCAAACGCCTGCTGCAAAACTTCATGTGGGAAGAATGGCACGACATCCCCACCCTCCAAGGCTACAAAGGTGGCGACTTGTGGGGCGTGATGGAACAGCTAGACTACTTGCAAGACTTAGGCATTAACGCAATTTACTTCACCCCCATATTTCAGTCGGCCAGCAATCACCGCTACCATACCCACGACTACTATCAAGTCGATCCGATGTTGGGCGGCAATCCAGCGTTTAAAGAACTTCTAGACGCCGCCCACGATCGCAACATCAAAATCGTCCTCGACGGCGTATTCAACCACGCCAGCCGCGGCTTTTTCTTCTTTCACGACATCCTCGAAAACGGCCCCCATTCTCCTTGGGTAGATTGGTTTAAAGTTGAAGGCTGGCCGCTATCTGCCTACGACGGCAATTTTCCTGCTAATTATGCCGGTTGGGATGGGAATCGAGCACTTCCTGAATTCAATCACGACAATCCAGAAGTGCGAGAATACATAATGGAAATCGCCGAATACTGGATTAAATTCGGCATCGATGGCTGGCGGCTGGACGTTCCTTTTGAAATTAAAACGCCGGGATTTTGGCAGGAATTTCGAGAACGAGTTAAAGCCATTAATCCCGAAGCTTACATTGTTGGCGAAGTTTGGGAAGATGCCAGAGAGTGGCTCGACGGCAGTCAATTTGACGGAGTAATGAATTATCTTTTTGCTGCCCCGACTATTGCTTTTGCAGCGGGTGATCGGGTAGATTTAGCTCAAATAGAAGGTCGTTCTTACCATCCCTATCCGCCGCTTTTTGCTAAAGAATACGGTGACAAAATTCAGCACGTTTTGGAACTGTACCCGTGGCCGATACAGCTAACTCAACTTAATTTGTTGGCAAGTCACGATACAGCTAGGTTGCTGTCAATTGCTGGGGGCGATAAAGCTAGCGTCGAACTCGCTACTTTGCTGCTGTTAACTTTTCCTGGGGCTCCCAGCATTTACTACGGCGATGAAGTTGGTTTACCCGGTGCTCTAGATCCCGATTCTCGTCGCGGTTTCCCCTTAAAAGCTCACTGGGAACTCGATGTTTTAGATTATCACAAGCAGTTGATAGCTTTGCGGCACAAATACGAAGCTCTCCGCACTGGAGCGTACCACATTCTGTTTGCTGAAGGAACAGTTTACGTTTTTGCCCGAATTTTGGGGGATGAGGAAATAGTTGTTGCTGTCAATGTCGCGACCGAAGAAGCTAATATTAGCTTTGAGGCAGCTAATTTGAAATCTCCTCACGAGAAATTGCTGTTCGGTAAAGGCGAGTTTGTTTGGAAAGGTGAAGGGGAAACTCGGCAGTTAGAATTGATGCTGCCGGCACGATCTGGCTTGATTTTAGGTTCGGATAATTAGTTTAAAATGTAGGGTAATCTGCTCCCCGTAGACCTACATTTATAGCAGGAAGGTGCGCGCCAGACATTTATGGGTGTAAGGTGCGCACCAGGCATTTATCGGTGATTTGCCCCGCGTATTCTAAATTTATTAGAATTTATTATAGGCATCAGGTGCGCCTAGCGCACCCGAAATTTATCAGCGAAAACACAAGTTTTATTCTGCTGCAACCATTGCTGGTAGTAGCACCGAATCAATGATATGAATGAGGCCGTTGTCGGCAAGAATATCTGAACTGAGAACTTTAGCATCATTCACTTTAATGCCGTCAGAAGTATCAATTCCCACCACAGAACCTTCCACTGTTTCAGCAGAACTTAACTCAAGTAAGTTCTCAGTTAGTACCTCTCCAAACAGAATGTGATAAGTCAGAATTTTCTTGAGCTTGGGTATGTCTTCCAACCAAGACGTAATAGTATTTGTAGGAATTTTGGCAAATGCCTCGTCAGTTGGTGCTAAGACGGTGTAGGGACCCGGACTTTGCAATAAATCTAACAAACCAGCCGCTTCAATAACAGTCACGAGTGTTTTGAAAGAGCCGGCATTAGTGGCAGTCTCGACAATATCTGGCATGATGTTTTTCAGGAGTGCAAATAGCAGAAAATGAATCAGAGGCGACAATCATTTTAGCAATTTACAAATAGCAGAAAATGAATCGGAGGGATGATGATTATTTTCTTCATTATAAGTTATTTGGATGGCCGGCCCTGATGGATCGGGGCGATCGACGTTTTTAGCTTATCCTTGGCTGGAATCCTCCCCCTTGCGGAAAAACTGCTTTAAAATCTCTCCGGGTTTTCTGTCCCAGGTGTCGAGATGTTCGTAAATTAAGCCGTCTTTATCCAGTTTATAAGTAGAGTAGCCGTTGAAGAAGATCCGAGCTTTCCACGGAACCCGCAGGACGCCGCGAACAGTCCAATTTGCCACAATAGTATCAGGCGCTGTCTGACTTGCGCCGTGCAGGTCGAAGTTAATGTCGCTAAAGAATAGCTGCCCGTGAAATCGCAGAGTCCAAAAGATAATGCGATAGTTGATTTTTCCTTTAAATTTGTTAACAGGGTCTTGAAAATAAACATCTTTTGTGTAGATGTCGTAGGAGATGTCTTTCTCAACAAGTGTCGGGAGATCCGCTTTCAGGGTGTCTACTGCTTTTTCTACCTGCATTTGATATTCGATCGCGCTCAAACTACCACCTTGTGACAGTATTAATTTATAACTTTAAATGAATAATCTCGATCGGCAGCGGGATGAGAAAAAAATTGATACTTCATCCAGCTCTAATCTTACTTCTAATTATATTGTCCGCGCCGGCCTTTCTGCTGGCCCGGACTTGCGACATCGAAACCTTGACACAGATTTGACAGAACACCCCCACTCCTCTGACATTCTCGTAGAAATCAACAGCGGCAAGCTGTTGATGGTAGATAGCCGTCGCCGGAACGGCCTAATTTTGATTAAACGTTTCCACGCGGAGTTTGCCGGGCCTGGGGCTGCCGTTGGGGGCGCTTTTGATCTTGACTCTCAACAGGCGATTCCCGTCGGGAATTTTTGTTTGGTTTGCCCTCAATCTCCCGAACAAATACAGAAAGCTTTTGGAATTCGGCGGCAGTGGGTGCGGTTAATGGAACAGTTAACGGCAAAGCCAGCAGCTTTGGAACGCGCACAAATGGTTTTAACTCAATTTGAACAATATTTGGATTCGGAAACGGTGGCACAAATTCCCGATGAAGCTTTGGCACTTTTAGTAGGCGTATTTCCCCAAACCATTCGGGCGGCGCGACAAGGAAAGGATGAGTTATAAATTGGTGTAGATACCTGATGCGACGATCGCGCTGCTACAAGCTCCACTCGGCATTCTGCAAAACGACTCGATAGCCATCTGGGTCTTCAAAGGTCACTCCATCTTTGTCCCAGTAGGGATTGTAGGAGTTTACCGGCTCAAGTCCAATTGCTTTCATTCGCTCAACAGCCTGCTGCCATTCTTGTTGGTTAGGAAGGTAAAAGACGATAATATTGTCTTGAGTTGGAGCGCCACCTACAATATGTCCCCGTTGATGGATGAATTCAAAGTGGTGGCTTTCTCCTGGCATCCCAACCATTACTCCGTCAAAACCTTCATGGTTTTCAAAACTATCGAGGATTTGCAGCCCTAAACCCTCTGTGTAGAAATGAACAACTTGATCGAGGCAATCCGTTGGACGAGCAACTCGTAAAACCTTTCCTTGAAGCATATATATCTTCTCCAAAGTTATTTTTGTGTCAAGCAGAAACTGGATACCGAATATTATGACTTGTCAAAAATTTCTCCAATTCGATAGACGGTTCGCTGATTTTCATCGGGACTGCCCACCGTAATTCGCAAACCTCCCCCAGTATGCCGAATTAAAGTACCTCTCTCTTTTAGCTGCTGCATGATTTGTTTGTGTTCAGTTTCTGCTAAATTACGATCGCCGGCTTTCACCCGCAGGTAAACGAAGTTAGCCGCACTCGGCCAAACTTGTAATTTTTGATGCTGAGTTAGCGCTGCAATTAATTTTGTTCTTTCTGATATAGTTTTGGAAATGGTTGCTAGCAATAACTGCCGCTGCGCTAAGGCTAACTCGGCTGCAGTTTGCGAGAAACTGGGAAGGTTGTAGGGGAGGCGGATTTTTTCTAAGGCGGCTGCGAGTTCGGGATGGGCGATCGCATATCCGACTCTCATTGATGCCAATCTAAATGCTTTGGAAAATGTGCGTAAAATTATCCAATTCGGGTGTTGGTGCAATTGGTCGGCTAAAGTATTTTGGCTGAATTCAAAATAAGCTTCGTCAATTACTACTAATATCTCTTCTGGTAAAGTTGACAACCATTCTATTTCATCGGTTGTCAAAGCATTGGCTGTGGGAGAATTGGGATGAACGACAAAGACAGCGCGCACGGGGGGATTTGGATTTTGGGCGATCGCCCTTTTAGCCGCCTCGATATCGATTTCAAAATTCTCCTCTTTCCGCTGAACACTTACAACGGGAATGCCGAGGGTTTGGGCGATTATTCCATACATCGAGAAGGTGGGATTGGCTACCAAAATAGAGCCTTGTCCGCCTAAACAAGTAGCTATTAAGAGCGATCTAATTAGTTCGTCGGAACCGTTACCCACAGAAATATTGTCGGCTGTAATGGCGGTTTTTGGCAGTGTCACCCCCCCTAACCCCCCCTTAATAAGGGGGGCGACATTTAGGGATTCATTGACGTATTGGGCTATCGCCTCTTTGAGGACGGCGTGTCCTCCGTCGGGATAGCGATTTGTCTCAATTAACTGCTGGTAACTCCAAGCTAACTTTTTTTTTAATTCCTCTGGCAAGTCGTAGGGGCATTCGTTGGTATCTAGGCGATCGATCGCCCTTTCCGAGTGCGCTGGTTCTCCTGATGTGCCGCCCGGATGGGGAGTGTATGCGGTAAGTTCGGCTAAATCTTTTCGGATAAAGGGAAGCATGGTAGAGTTTTAGACTTTTTATTTTAGATAATCTGCTTACAAGCATCTGAACTTAGCATAGAGCTTGTTCTATCTCGAAAGCAAGAGGAGAGGAGGGATTTAGTTTCTGTCGATCGATTGATGCGTCGGCTGCGGCAAATTGATTATTCTTAGAAAGTAACTGCTAATATGTGGAAACCAAGTATGAAAGTCAAGCCGTCCGATATCTCTAAAAATGCCGCCGCTACCATCATAGCTTTGAGTTTGGCTGTTCTCCCTTCAGCTATGCCTGCCTCAGCTCAAACCGATTCAGCTCCAGCCCAGAACAATACTGGTTCTAATGGAGTCGTTCTAGACAGAACTCCCTTTCAAGAAAGCAAAAACGACAACAATCATTGGGGTGCTTTGGGTTTGTTGGGCATCCTCGGTTTGGCGAATCTGTTTCGCAAGGATGAACCCAAACGCTACCGCGATCCAATGGGCGAATAACTTTTTCAACGGCGACCCTCTTCGATGGATCCGCTACCGCCCAAGCCCAAAACAAAATCAACAGTGGTGGGTGGATTCAGAAACCGGATTTTTTACCGCAAGACTCGATTATTGCCTTTAATCAGAGCCAAAGATCCGGTTTCTTTGATTTTCTTTGATATTGATGATGGGCATTTGTGCCACAAAGTTTATTCAATCGCGCCACAAAGCAATCCCGCCCAATAAACCGCTCACATTTGGTACTATTTTAACCTGTGGCGGTAACTCAAAAGCAATTTTTTTAGTATTGCCGCCACCGATGTAAATGCGATCGCAGTTAAAGAGATTTTGCAGAGACGTGAGCGCTTTTTCTAGACGGCGATTCCACCTTTTGGAACCGACTGTATCTAATGCCGATCGGCCTAATTGCTGTTCGTAAGTTTCCCCTTTGCGGAACGGGTGATGTCCTAACTCAAGATTTGGTACCAAGATACCATCGACAAATAAGGCAGAACCAAAACCGGTGCCAAGGGTAATTACTAATTCTACCCCCGTCCCAGCAATTGCTCCCAATCCTTGAATATCCGCATCGTTAGCCACTCGCACAGGTTTTCCCAAGCGATCTTTGAGAGTAGTTTCTAAGTCAAAATCTATCCAAGACGGATCTAAATTCACTGCGGTTTTGATGACGCCTAGACGCACGACGCCTGGAAAACCGACGGATACTCTGTCAAATTCCCCTTGTCCGCTGGCTAAAGAGGCGATCGCCTCTAGTATCGGTTCCGGTTTAGGTGGTTGAGGCGTTTCTAAACGGCTGCGTTCCGTTTGGGGTGCGCCTTCATTGTCCAAAACCATAACTTTGATGCCACTTCCGCCAATGTCAACGGCTAAGGTGCGAGTCGATCTATCTTGTTCAGTCATTTTATTGTTAAGACTTGCAAGTTTGTCTAATTTTAATTTTTGAATGGGCAAAACTTTTGAATCGCTTCCCACATTTCCGCTAGGACATTTCCCAAAGAATGATCGTCTTCTAATTCGATTAATTGCACCCAGGGACGGTTAGCGGCAAAATTTCTGCTAGCTTGAACCGGTATTATTGTATCATGCTGACCGTGAAGGATTAACGTAGGGACTGACCGGATTAATTTTTCTTCAGGGTATTGAGCCATATCTGCCAAAAACTGATAATTCAGTGGCACATAACGCTGTTGGCCGTAGTGGTAAACGGGCAAATATTTCTCAGACTGCCACTTTTCTAACTGTTGCTGTCCCAACAGTGGCAGCCAGTGGGAGATAAAGTCAAAAGCCGGTGCTAACAAAACTATTTGCTTGACTGACAATTGTCGCTGGGCCAACCAAGCTGCTGTCAGTCCCCCGAAACTAGACCCAATTATGGTGACTCCCCCTATACTTTTTACATTTTCTGTTGGAGATTGGGATGATTCGCTTGACAAAAAGTCTGTTTCTATTTGATTTAATTGGCGGGTGAGAGTGAGTCCCGAAAAATCATTTTGATTGAGATCGGGAGTTATTAGGTCAATTCCTAGGTAAGAAAAGCGATCTCGGAAATATTTAGCCTTCGCTGAATCAGGACTTGAAGCAAATCCATGTAAATAAATGTAACTCGAATGGTTCTGTAGATTCATCCAGAAAAATTTATGAGACTTCCCAACTAATTATTTTAACTTAATATGAGTTATTAACTAAAGTAAAAAAGTTAAGACGCTAACTCAAAGGAAATATATACCGATCTTCGGAAGAGATTAAGGAGTCGCAGGGATTTAAATTATAGAACCCATTTGAGATCTTTTGACGATCGCCCGTAGAGATGCGATCGGCTCGTGTCACGGGCGATCGGCTCGTGTCACGGGCGATCGGCTAATGTAAAATTACAATCAAAATACTCAGAGCGGATAATGCCATACTC
>NZ_JAUBQU010000215.1:0-5333 GCF_036701435.1 Microcoleus sp. Pol12A5 | reverse complement strand
GAATGGCTATAAGCCAAGTAGGGTGGGTTTTGTAACATCAAGCGAAAAGTTGATTCATACGATGAATCAGCAACGCCAATATTTCTTTTGAATTTCTAGCGCTTTATCTAGCAATGTCTAGATGGGCGAATCACCTAAACTCTGTACACTAAATTATTAGTCCTTACTGCATCTTTTTCACCATACCTTTTATGTCAGATCAACCTGCAGCAGAAATCGAACTGCTCCGTGCGGCGTACGCAGCCTTTAACGCGCGAGACATTGACGCTGCCCTTGCCCTTATGAGTCCGGACGTGGCTTGGCCGAAAGCGTTCAAAGGTGGTTTTGTCCGTGGGTCTGAAGAAGTTCGCGCTTACTGGACGGAGCAATGGAGCGAAATCAATCCGCACGTCGAGCCGGTTTCCTTTTACTCGGAGGAGGCCGGGCGCATTTTGGTCGATGTGCATCAGGTCGTGCGTGACTTGGCTGGAGCAGTTCTTGCCGATGAGCACGTGGGCCATCGATTCACCCTTGAATACAACTTGATTCAAGCTATGGAAGTCTGTCCACTTCCATCGTCCACCCCTAATGCCTAACCACGCGCTCCAGCTAACAGGCAAAAGTAGCGGACTCCGAGGGCTTGTCGCTATTGGGAAATTTTGAATTCATAGCTGTATTCAGCAACGCCGGAATTAGTAGCGCGTTGAAGTAATACGGGCGCTAGCGGGTGGATTGCCACTATTAAGCGCGATCGCTCACAATCCACTCTACCTGATGGGCTTCTGTGCGATCTGGAATATCCAGTCGCGCAGCTAATTTGCGAATGACTGCTTCCGGTACTGTTGCTGTGCGCGATCGATTCCGCTGCAATATTTCTTCTAGAGGTACTTCTAGATAAACAATGCGAACTCGCGCTTGATAAGCAGCAAAAAAATTAATTAATTGCTGCCGCATTTGTTTAGTGGTATTCGTGGCGTTCCACACAAAAGATCGCCCCTCATTGATGTATTCGCGCGCTCTTTGTTTGGCGGCTGTCACCACATTTCCAGGGGTTTCGTCGGGAGGGACATTCATCTCTTTTCGCAGTGCATCGAGTGAGATTACTGGCAAATCTGGGAGATTTTTCCGAATCCAATAATCTTTACCGCTTCCTGGCAAGCCAGACATCAAAATTACTTCGCATTTAGTGTCGTCAAATGCTTCGTAATCCGGGTTTCCGTTCTCTTTGCGGAAGTAGATAAATCGGCTGTTTGCAGAGGGGAATTGTCGGGGAGAATCCAAACAATTATTTTCTTGACAAAACTCCCGAAATAGTTCTATTTTATCCAGCAATTCTTGTCTGTCGCTACACTGTCGGCCGCGCACGTCTGCTTCGGCTAAAAGTGCGAGGAAATCGCAGCGGACAACTTGACTGACTTTAATTACAGACTGCTGCGGGTTGGGTTTGTCGATCAGCCAGATGGGTAAACTGCCGAATTGGACGATCGCCACAACTGTTTCGCGAATGTCGAACTGCACAGGCGGCTCGAATTGGGATAAAATTTGTCTGACCATTCTCGCACCTTGGCGGGCGTGACCTTTTGAGCTAATTCTGCCGTCGGCTTCTATTTTTGTAAAGGCTGGTTTGGCGACATCGTGCAGCAAAGCGGCGGCAAAAAGTATCGATCGTTCTTTTTCGGGAAGTTGTCGCCAATTTGGGGATGAGATTAATGCTTCGCAGACCATTTTGGTATGGATTAAAACGTCTCCTTCGGCGTGATAAATAGGGTCTTGCTGACAGCCTTTTAAGTTTTGAATCCAATCGAAATGATTTTGAATGCTGTCCCAATCCAGAAACCAATCGGGCGGTTCGGGACAAAAGGGAAAAGTCCAAGTTGCCGAGGGCGATAACAGTGCATTCATAAATTCACCTGCTGGTTAACTAAAATTAAATAAATCTGCACCTGGACGCAGAAGATTGGGGACAATTGGGCGATTTAGCCAATGTCCTTCGGCATTCTTAATAGCCGTCAAAAAGCTGGCACGCACGTATTTGTAACGCGCCTTTACTATGCCATCTTCTTCGACTTTAATGTACAGACCCTCCATGCGATCGCTCTTGTCAGTCTCTTTCAAACATCGTTCTTCATCTAATCCCAATTCGCCGCAGTACAAACGCAACCGATCCAAATGTCCCGGTTGAATAAAATTAGATTTTTCCATAAACTGCATCATTTGCTTGGGCGATTTCAGGACTCCCGAAAACAGCACGGGAACTGACACTAACGGCAGTCCTGTTAACAACTTCTGGCGGGATTCTGTACTCAGAAATTGACTGGTTTCTAAGTCCAGCACATCATATTCCATAAAATAGTGAGGCAAAAAATCATAAAAAACAGTGTGTTTGGCATAAAGCCATTCGCCGTAAAGAATGTAGCGATTTCCCAGCACTTCTCCCAGCGCCCCGCTGAGACTGAAAGCCCACTGTTTGAATAAGTTAAAATGTTTTTCCCTCGGCCCGCCGATGAGATAGTGACCGCGACTTTGCAGCAGCATTTGCCCGTTTGGTGCGAAGCTGATGCCTGTATTAGCGCCGTCTACCTTTTCTTCTATAATTAGAGGGCGATCGCTCAGGGCGCTAAATGGCACGCTGTCGAGGTCTTCATCGCCTGGTTGGAAACGCGAACCTTCGATATGATAAGTTCTAGGATATTTAACAATTTTGAGCATCAGCCCATCCATTTTATATTTGAGATTTTCGAGGCAAACCCATCCATTTTAGATGGTAATTTTAGATTTTAGACTTGAGAGGCGACGGAATCTATTTAACCATTATAATGGAATAAGCACAAAGGAGCGTGTAACTTGAAAACTCAAAATTTCCAGAGCATATCATCAGCAATCGCTGGGATTATATTAGTAGGCGTGCTACTCATCGCGTTAAACTCTTTTGTCGTCATCAATCCAGGCGAAGCAGGGGTAGTCAGCGTTTTAGGAAAGGCCAGAGATGGAGCATTGTTAGAGGGGTTTCACCTCAGACCCCCGCTAATATCCAAGGTAGATGTGTACGATGTAACAGTGCAAAAATTTGAAGTTCCCGCCCAGAGTGCTACTAAAGATCTTCAGGATTTAAATGCTAGTTTTGCGATCAACTTTCGCCTCGATCCTGAGAGAATAGTTGATGTCCGAAGGACTCAAGGAACTTTGGAGAATATAGTCTCAAAAATTATTGCTCCTCAGACGCAAGAAGCATTTAAAACAGCGGCTGCACTGAGAACCGCCGAACAATCTATTACTCAAAGAAGTGAACTGAAGCGAGACTTTGATACTGCGCTCAAGGAAAGGCTATCAAAGTATGATGTAATCGTACTCGATACGAGCGTTGTTAATATTCGATTCTCCACAGATTTTGCGAAAGCGGTTGAGGAGAAACAGGTTGCTGAACAGCGAGCCCAAAGGGCTGTTTATGTGGCTCAGGAAGCAGAACAACAGGCTCAAGCTGACATTAACCGCGCTCAAGGTAGGGCTGAAGCTCAAAGGCTGTTGGCGGAAACTTTGAAGGCTCAGGGCGGCAATTTAGTTCTGCAAAAAGAGGCAATCGAAGCTTGGAGAAGCGGCGGGGCTCAGATGCCAAAAGTGCTGGTTATGGGCGCAGGTTCGAGTCGGGTTCCTTTCATTTTTAATATGAGCGATATTCAGGAAGAACCCGATCGCCCGCAAGTGACCAACAATTAAAATATGGCTGAGGATAAGAAACCCGGTGTCTCAGAAAATATTGGCTTTGCTAACCAGAAATCTCGCAATAAACCGGGTTTCCTCAGAAAGCACACATAAGTCTTATGAGAGTTGCCGGAATATGCTAAACTTCTAAAAGCCACAATATAACGACAGTTTGAAACCTGTCGCTATAAAAGCGAAGTCCGCAATTAACACGCAGGCAACACACTCATTTTAGGAAGCCAGGAGAAATCATGACCCGCGCTATTATGGAAACCGACAAAGGCACAATCAATTTGGACTTGTTCGATGCGGATGCGCCTAACACAGTGAAGAATTTTGTTGACTTGGCGGAAAAAGGTTTTTACGATGGATTGTCCTTTCACCGAGTCATTCCTAACTTTATGATTCAAGGTGGCTGTCCCAAAGGCAATGGAACGGGCGGCCCCGGCTACAAAATCAAGTGCGAAATCAACTCCCACAAACATGAGGCAGGAACTTTATCGATGGCTCACGCAGGTAAAGATACGGGTGGTAGCCAATTCTTTATTTGCCATTCTCCCCAGTCTCATTTAGATGGAGTTCACACAACTTTTGGCAAAACTGAGGATATGTCTGTCGTCAATGCTATCCGCCAAGGCGACAAGATTATTTCGCTCAAAATTGAGCATTAATTTTCAGTAATTAGTTGCGTTTGTAGTAAGGACTAAAGTCCTTATTGCAAACAAAAATTGTGAAAGTTAAGAGTTTTAAAATATACAATTTATGACACCTATAATTTCTTGATGGTACAAGCCCCCGGATTTATGCGTGGAATCAATCCCAAATCCAAAATCCTTGCATCCTCAAGCCCCCGGATTTATCCGTGGTGTCAATCTAAAATCTAAAATCTAAAATCTAAAATCGAATGACTGTTATCAATGATTCTCCTGTGGTGGCTGAGTTAACTGAACTATATTTAAAATACGAAAAAGCTCTTTGTACGAATGATATTGAAACTCTCGATAATTTGTTCTGGGATGCGCCGGAAGTCGTGCGGTTTGGGGTGACGGAGAACCTGTACGGGAGCGATGAGGTGAGGGCTTTTCGCAAAGGGCGATCGCCTGTAAATGTCGATCGAGAAATGTTCAACCTCAAAGTCGTGACTTTCGATGCAGACACGGCGGCTGTGACGCTGGAATTTCGCCGTGTAATAGATGGAGTGGTGCGGCTGGGGCGGCAGAGTCAGATGTGGCGCAAGTTTCCTCAAGGGTGGAAGATTGTTTCCGCTCACGTTTCTTTGTTGCCGGTGTAGATGTTATGTCATTTCCGTTTAATTTCCCGTAATGAAATTCTGTCGATCGGGCTGGGCGGGTTTATAGATATTATGAATGTGAATTACAGATTGTTTGTAAAACCCGCCCCTACAAGTATTCTGATTAATTTACCTAACAGCATATTAAAGGTAAGAAAACAATATATTCAAATTAAAAAGGAGTATTTAAATTTGAATAGTGTTGAACCATTTAATTAACCATATATTATTTTTTTCCTTTACTATTAGTACCTTTGATTTTTTCCCCTCGCCTCCCCTAATACAGCTCATACTTGAGCAAAGTACACGGAATCGAGCCATTAAAAACCGGAATTCGCCGCGATGTCCTGAGTCCAACCTTTTT
>NZ_JAUBQU010000054.1:0-41735 GCF_036701435.1 Microcoleus sp. Pol12A5 | reverse complement strand
GGAAAACACACCGTCCAAATGGATGAACTATGGTCTTTTGTAGACAACAAAGGGAATAAACAATGGGTTTGGTTAGCGATGGATGCCAAGACTCGGGAAGTGATCGGATGTCATATTGGAGACCGTTCCTTAAAGTCGGCTCTTGCATTATGGGATTCCCTACCGAGTGTCTATCGCCAATGTGCCAAGATTTATAGCGATCATTGGGAGGCATATGCTGCGGTTTTACCGACTAAACGACATCAGCCTGTGGCGAAAGAAAGCGGATTGACGAGTTACATTGAACGATTAAATAATACTCTTAGGCAGCGAATTTCGCGATTAGTCAGGAAGACATTATCGTTTTCTAAGAAGTTGGAGAATCATCAGGGCGCTATTTGGAATTTTATTCATGACTACAATCACCAAATCCGATTAGCAATTCTGAAGGCTCAACCGCCTCTATTTTCTCCATCCTTTACATAAAAGCACTACCAGCAAATTACCTTCCTCGTCCCACCAACGCAGCCAAAGCATGGTTTGATTTTGATAACTGCCTTGCCAAAGTCCCAATTCTACGCCTAAAGGTGCAATGGGAAAATGACCGCGCTGATTGAGTTCTAACAATGGTGCTATGTGTTCCCGCCACAGCACGTAGGAACGCCGAATTTGACCGTCAATGTTAGGAGGTACATTGGGAACATAAAACCAATCAGGAGCTTCTGCACCTTGTTCAGCCGATTCAGTTTCTCGCCAGTAAATGCCGCAGTCTTGACCGATCGCATATTGTCCGTCAGGATGCTGCTGTTGCAAAATTTGCCCGATCGAATCAGTTAAAATTAAACTTTGCGGATGCTCCTGAAAATTTTTAACAAAAATACCGTCGGAGTCAGGTAATTGAGTGTGGTCGGGAAAAGCAGGAGGTAGAACAACGCGGTCAACGCTAGTAGTCATAATTCCCTCCGAGGTCTTACATAATTGGTAATTAGTAATTGGTAATCGGTAACAGGACGCTCCGCGCGAGGACTTATAAACCCGGTTTCTTCATGTATCTGTCGTCGTTCAACCAAGATTTATCGTAGAAACCGGATTTCTTTTCGTAAGTCCTGCGTAATTAGGAATAAAGCGAGTAGTTTTGAGTTTAAATTATTAAGTTTTTAACTTCAAACTCTTTCACTTAAGACCCCCAACTCTTTCACTAAAAACTTTCCTTAAGGTTTCGGTAGCGCACCTTCAGGACTAGGAGAAGCAGCCGGTTCGGGAGTCGTTGCAGCCGCTGGAGAAGGCGAAGGAGTGCCACTAGCTAACTGATTAATTTGATCTTTATAGTTAGGAGGAGCTAACTCAGTAGCTCGATCGAACAGCGTTTTTGCTTCATCATTTTTGCCCTGTTCCTTCAGCACGATCGCCTTTCCTAAAGTCGGGCGAAAATCTTTTGGATTAGCCTTAGCAGATTCGTCGTAAATGGCGATCGCCTCCTCGTAGCGCTTCTGCACAGCATAAACCTGCCCCAAAATCAACTGTACAGAAGTTACATCAACACTTTCCGGTTTCGCCAGATTTGCAGCCGGAGCCGCCTTCAGCGTATCTTGCAGGAGTCCGATCGCAGCTTCCGGCCGCTGCTGCACCAGCAGCAAATTCACCAACCCCTGCAAAGCCTTAATTTCCCCTGGCTTAGACGCTAAAATTGACCTGTAAGCCTGAGCAGCCCCTTCGCGATCGCCCGTGCGTTCCTTAGCCTGAGCTAGCAAAATACCGTATTCAGTAGTCTCAGGATTCAGCGAAGCCAACTTTTCCAAAGGACCGATCGCATCCTTAATGTCGCCCACTCCTTGCCCTATCAACTCCAGTCGCACCTGCAACAATCCCCGCAAAGCCGTTACGTTGTCAGGTTCCCGCTGCAAAACCAATTCGTATCCCCTAGCCTGAGCTTGCAGCAACTCTGATTGCTTCTCCCCTGACTGCGCCGTCTGAGTAGGTGTTGGAGTTGACGTACTTTGCGCTTGGCTGGCCTTAAGAATACTGTCCAAAATGGGAACCAGAGAAAATCCCAAAAAAGCGATGAGCGATAGCACCACCACTACAGTAATCAACCCACGACGCTTGTTTGCTTTTTCCATAATTCAACTATCCCAGCTTAAAATCTACTATTTTCTAAGAATTAACGCATCGCCCGGGGGCATCTGCCATTTAACTAGATCCATGCAACCATAAAAGTTCTTAACTTCAAAGTCCGAACGGACAAAGCAGCCTTTTACTTGCAGCTAATATGGTAACAGACCCATAACTCTATGCTAGCTAAACAATTTTGGACACTCAGACCCACAGGCCCAAGGACTGTGGTGTCTGTCCAATTTAGTCTGGTCAAGCTAAAAATTACCGAAAATATGGCGGATCAGGCCGTTAGGTAATTGGATTAAGTAAAATAGGCAAGCTGAATATCCTAAATGCTATTAGCCAGCAACTCCAGCTCAGCGCGATCTGCGATCGATCGGTCAGCAACTCCCAAAGTCCTTGCTCGCAAGGATTTTAGCAGCCCGCGAACCGATCGGCACTCGTAGCGTTGAAAGTTGGCGTTGACGGGTCACAACCAGACCTCGGGGCGCAAGCCCCAAGTCAGGTGCTAGTAGTTTTTAAAGCAGTTTCTTCAGTTTATTCCTAATTTCCCTTAAGGGATGTGTCTCCGCTGCAAGGAGTTTTTATGAACCCCTCTCCCAACCGGTCTTCCAAATCGTCCAAATCTACTTCAAATCGCAAGGCTCAGCCCAGCGAACCGGCCGTGAATCCGCCTACAGATACAGATTCCATTGCTGAGACACCAGACGAAAGTTCGGTGCCTTCTGCGTTGGCTGCACCTGTTGACCAAAATCAACCGGCAACGCCAACAGACGCCCCAGCGTCCAAGGATAGGCTGCAACGACCACGCTACAGTTCTGCCCCCGACAAGGACAAAACAAAGCCACAAGACCAGCCCAGCAATGCTCCTGCACCCCCGGCGCCTGCAGCGTCTTCGACACCTGTCAGCGATACTCCAGCCGTAGCAGTCGCACCGCCCGCAAAGGCCGAGCCTGCCGCTAACGAAAGTCAGGCCGCTGAGGACATACCCTCCGTCATGCGCCAACATCCCATTCCCCCCCCCAGCGAACCCAGACAGTACCGAGCTGTTGGTTTGGTGCGGGGCCGCTACACGCCATCAGAAGAGCAATTCACCCGGGGTATGCTGATAGCTGCCGACGGAACTGCCATTGATGCAGTTTTGCTGGGTAGAGTCATGAGTTTAGTCAAAAATCACCTGGAGCTGGAACAAGAACACTTGTGGGTGGTCTATCCCCGCACCAGGCAAGAAGACGGCAACTTGCACGCCCAGATTATGGGAGTTTGGGAGCCGGAAACGCTCAAGAAACCTCCCGAACCGTCCTCTGATGAGGAAAATCAGGAAGCAGCGGAGATTCAGGCTAGCGGCGAAGCATCGACCCCATCTTTGCCGCCCTCGGAACCTGATGTTGAAGATGGCTATTTTTCGATTAGAGGTGAGGTGATTTATCAATCCCAAGACGAAGAAAAGTATGTCATCGTCAAAATCAAGCAAGCTCCCCGCAAGAATGACGACAAGATGAAGTTTTTTAAACTGAAACTCAAGGGAGATTTAGCAACAAAAGCGATCGGGTTTTTTTGGGATTTCCACGTCAAATTGAAAGCTGACAGTCTGATTATTGAGCAGGCTAATAATATTGGGGCGCTGCCGATTAAAAAGCGGAAATTCCCCCCTGGCAGCAAGCCGCCCGGTGGCTTCAAAGGAGGAGGGAAGCGTCCGTTTACTCCTAGGCCCAGCGGTGACGGTGCTCCTGTAGGGCGTCCTACCATCAAGTCCGCAGCAGCAGCACCACCGCCTGTCCCGAAGGAACCTCTTCCTAAGCCGGTTAAGAAGCCTAAGCCGATCGAGGAATAAAAAATAGTCAAAGTAAAAATGCAAGATTAAAGGTTTTTTTAACCTTTAATCTTGCATTTTTACTTTAGTTGCTTATGGTACTTCTGTACATAAGCGAGTAGGCTCTGCGCTAGCACCTCGCCAATTTGGACAGGAACAGCGTTTCCGATTAAACTACCCAGTTTGCTGAAAGAGACACGCTCGCCAGGAGTTAGGAAGCGGTAGTTTTTGGGAAAAATCTCAAGGATAGTGGCCTCTCTTAGAGAGATTGCACAAGCCTCTTCCGGATGTCCGAACCGACCATTTCCGTAGTCGAAGCATTGGGTTGCGATCGTGGGAGCTGGGGCGTCCTACTTCATACGACCATACACGCTAGCATTAGGACTTACGCATTGACAAAAAACATTATCTATGAATTCTATATCGTGCCATCACTGCTAAGGTTTGCCAAAATATGCTCACGGACAACTAAAGTGAATAGATTCCTTTGGACTTCATACCAATTGCTAATTATCTTTTTAGAGCGCACTAACTCCAATTTGATAAATGCGTGAAGTGAGCAAAATATGTGAGTCTCGATTGCATGGGTTTCTCTCACCATGAACCGACAAATTCCACTTACTTGTTTGAGCGCTCTATGAAAGGTTTCAATTCCCCAATGAACATCGTGAATTGCGCTCAAACCACTTCGACTTGTCTCTTTAAGCTTGCCCGGCTCTGGCAGATATAACATATAACGTCTAGAGTCTTCTTTTTGAAAGTCTTTTCTCAACAAGTTTATAAATCTAAATTATTTTATATGAGTCACTAATGCTTCATTTGCCATCTCTAAGGTGCTTACTTGGCAATACTTTTGTGGCTCATTGGAGACATTTTTTTAATTACGAATAAAAACCAGTCTATGTTTTTTATAACATTTAACTTTTCTACTATTTAATACCAATTATCTCCCGTTAATCTTCTTGCTTGGATTCCAAATTATCGGAATTTACTCACCATTTTTATAATTTTTTTTTGATTTGACATTTAATTTTATAGTTAACTGTTTAATTTGTTGGCTCTAAATTACCATAAATATCACTAGAGTATAGCGCGATCGAGTTCAATACACTGATTTGCTTCTGGTATTTACCTGACCCAAAATAAATAATTAATTTCGTAGGTTTTGGTTCACCATACAGCTTTTCCATAACTCTATCGTCAACATTTAATATACCTCCTTCTAAGTTGATAAATTTTTCTGTCATCTCGAATAAATCTTTCGGTTCATATCTCTAACAATACCGCGGACAGTTTTTGAAACCGAGGCTGAAACTTTCATTCTACCGTTAGGATTTGACCTCCCTGAGCAGGCTAAAACCCCAACTATGCCGTTATTGATTGAAAACTGTCGGGACTATTGTCTCTAAGCAAAAAGCGATTAATACTATCATGGGAGACGTTCCCTCTTTATCAATTCACTATTTTGTTATTTTGTCAATGCGTAAATCCTAATAGCGCAGCAACGGGGAAGATGAAGGTTAGTACCTCTTAGGTAATTTAGGGAATTTTAAGAGAGCGATCGCTACTTTTAAATAATGTCGTAGTGGGATTGAAGCGACGTTTGAGGACTGCAAGACAGGCGGTTATAATAAGCGAGAAGAGTCGCGGCAACGATCGGCGTTTAAAATTTTTAATTTTAGTTATTCCCAGTGCCTAAACTTGTGCTGCGATCCAAGGTCAAAAACATAAGCTGGGAAGAGTTCATAAGTGTATTGGTCAGTGGAATGAGTGCAGGCGATCGGAACGCCGTCATAGTAGCTTTTGGACGGGTTTATTCGCCTCAATCTTGGGTGATTGGAATGGAGCTTTGTCAAGAAATAGTTGCTAAATTAATGAGAGCTAGACCTAACAAACTACCATTTTTTTAGATGGGTTTGAGGGCTATGTTCTTGATTCAATCCGGGTTTTGACGGGGTTGTCACCCTGTCAGGGTGCGAACAGCATAAAGATGCAGAGATTAGGTAAAAACAACCCAACTCTGCACCGTTGAAATCACTGGCGATCGTGCTTTTGAGATCGGCGGACAGTATAAGTGTGCGACTATGTTTTTGTTAGCAACAATAAAATAGGTCGATCGCTCTTTTTATTCGAGGGCGCTGTTTTTCTTGGATGGCACTCTTTTTCTTGGAGGGCGATCGCCCTTCCTTGTCCCCACTAAGATCCAAATCGCGATCGCGGAAACAATAAGACCGCGACGCTCTTTGGTTGAGGTGAAAAGAATATTTTACTGTTAGTTCTTCCCAAAACCTTTGCCGCGATTGGTTGAAGGCATACAAAGACAGTTTTCGAGTTGCGATCGCAAAGTCTCGGTATCCAAACCCTGACCGATGAAAACAAGCTGGTTTTTCCGCTCGCCTTTCCACTGGTCGTCATCCATCGTAAATCGCTTGCCGCTCAAGTGGAAAATATGCCGTTTGGGACTTTCTTCAAACCACATAATCCCTTTCGCGCGAAACACGTTTGTTGGCAGTTGGTTGTCTAAGAAATATTGAAATTTTCTCAGAGAAAATGGCTTGTCGCTCTGGAAAGAAATTGAGGTAAATCCGTCATTTTCTAAATGGTCGGAGTGGTCGTGACCGTGATGGTTATGATGTTCGTGATGTTCGTGACCGTGATGGTCGTGATGTTCGTGATGTTCGTGACCGTGATGGTCGTGATGTTCGTGACCGTGATGGTCGTGATGTTCGTGACTGCTAGGAGTTTCCTCAGATTGGAAATATTTGTCAGATTTAAACAATCCGACGCTGAGGACCAGTGGTAGGGGAACTTGCGATTTTACCGTTCGCAGAATTCGAGCACCTTCCTTGACATCCCGAATCTTAACTTCCAACAAATCTAAATCTGCTTCTTCGACCAAATCAGTTTTGTTGAGGATAATTATATCGCCGTAAGCTATTTGACTGTAAGCTGCTTGAGAGTTGAACAAATCTAAGCTGTAGTTGGCTGCGTCTACTACTGTCACTATCGAATCGAGACGAGTAAGATCGCGCAGTTCTGTGCCTAAAAAAGTCATTGCTACTGGTAGCGGATCGGCGAGTCCGGTTGTTTCGACTACCAGATAATCGAGATTTTCTTGACGTTCCAGAACTTTATAAACTGCATTAACTAAATCTTCATTAATTGTGCAGCAGATGCAGCCGTTGTTCAGCTCAACCATGTTGTCGTCGGTAGTGACAATGAGTTCGTTGTCGATACCGATTTCGCCAAATTCATTTACCAAAACTGCTGTTTTCAAACCCTGCTGGTTAGTCAGGATGTGGTTGAGCAGGGTTGTTTTGCCGCTGCCGAGAAATCCTGTAATGATTGTAACGGGCAATCCGTGTTTGGGAGCGTCCATCGCCTGTTCTGTCTCGGACTGAGTTGTAGATTGCATAGCTTGACTGTCAAATAATGTCGATCGCACTTTCTTTATGGTTCTTATTGTATCTTAATTAGGACAAGGCTTCGTGAATCCAGTTTCTCAGAGAACTGTTGGGTGTGGTGGCATGGTATCTACGCATCAACCGGCAATTAGCCCGATAATGCAAAATAAGTGCGTCGCTAATTATTGGCAATTGCTAACGCGGTCGATCGCATTTTTTTATTCTTTTGATAAATTTTTTGTTCCGAGTACCTGTGGTAGTTTGCCTGCAACCAATTTTCCGGGTAATTTCAGCAGCGACAAATTAGGGACAGAATCAAGCTGAGCTGGATCGGCTAATTCCGGCTACTTTGTAGCGCCATCTTCGCATCATTTTTGAATTTTTTACTACCGAGCGAGCGGGTTCTGGGATGGTTGAGGTGGGGTAAAAAATTTACGACTCCTGCAAACAATCAAAGAATTAGGGGGGTGGGCGTGCCACCCGCCCAGAATATGCAATTTAAATGCGCGATAGCTTAAGACCATCAATCAATCAAATTTTTTAGTACATCCCGCGTTGAATCTTTCGACCATAGACTCATTGCGATTACCAGACCCACTAACAGTTGTGCTGGCAGGGTGCGATAACGTTTCTCTTCAACATTAATTTTAGTAATTGTTTGTTCGACTACAGATGCGGTCATCGCTATCTCTATTGCTTTTAGTATCTCCGTACTTGGGATGTAGGGAGATACTCATGAGAATTTTTTGAGATGCACGCTAACTTGCTCTCCATTTTTGGACACCATACCTAATTTACCACAGTTTGAGCCTTAAATGAACCGTATTGGGGCATATTCTACCCAATTTCCACAGCCGTATAGATTCCCGACATCTTTATAGCTAAGTTCGGTAATTTTTGTCATCACATACCAAGTAGAGTTCTGCGGTAAAGTTTCTGGGTCTATGGTAACTTCCCAATATTTTCAATATCATTTTTTAAAATGATCTGATAAAGTGATCTTATTGAATCATTTTGATAAAAATGCGATTAAATTTGCGCCATTTATTTTACCGAACCCTCTGCCATGCTCGTAACTAGACCCCATAATTGCTTCTAATCCCTAAAATAAAATTAATTTTTAATTGCTCTAAGCATCCTCAAAAATTTATATCACTTTCTCCATATAAGCCATTATCTAATACTAAATCTAGTTGAAATTTCCTGTGGTGAATCTGTTCTCTTAACCTCGCTGCAATCTCAGGTTTATAATAATAAATTACCTAACTTTAGGCGTAATTTTGGTTTATCAGTTGCAAATTTTAACGTAAAAGTTATATTATCAATTACCTCGCCGGCTATAATCGCGACAATTCTATTATCTATCCGAGTTTCCCTAAATACTCCCGACTCACATAATCGGTATTTCTTCCTTTATTTTCATCTCGGGTTTTATCAAACATTACAAGAGTTTTTGTGTTTTTTAAGGCTTGTAAAGTGATAAATAGTCTTGGATTTATTAATTTTTGGTTTAATACTTAGATACTTAATTAAAAATTAATGTCAGGATTAGAGCTTTTGCAAAATATTTTTTTATATTATATAATAAAAACTTAGACTATTTTTAAATCTAGCAAGCTGGGCAATTTGAAAGAGATGCCCATCCACCCAATAATTAAAAGTTTTACCTAAACTTGAGTAAACTTTTAATTATAACACATATTTTTTTGCAAGATGTTTATTGTTAATTAGCTAATCCAACTACTTCGGCAATCGCTGGTAAAGTTTTACGTTCGATTGTGGAGAGTATTCCTACGTATAGTTGCTCCAAGGTCTCAAAAATCCTAACATCTGAAAACAAATTTCTTTATGACGCACAATATTTATCGATAAAATTGATGGTAGGTCGAGGTGGACGGGCTTTATCCATAGATAGCAACTCGGTTTGGAGGATTTTAGGCTATTATACTCCTCTCAGAGTGACAGAAGAGCGATAGTTGTTAACAGGGGTGCTGCCAAAAGAGATCTGAGCCGGGGCCTCACAGTTAATTCTTTTTCTCCAGAACATACAAATACTGACTTGTTTGTAGAGGCTAAAGTAGTTCAATACCTTAACCACTATAATTAAGGTATCTCTAACTGTGGTATCTGTCCATGCCCCAGCCCGATGTATTTATTACGTTTGGCGTCACTCAATAAGAGAAATAATTACTAAATAAAATTACGAATCCGAAGTGAGCAATCAAACCAGTGGTGCTAAGAACTCTGATTAGGGGAATGAGGCGTAAACTTAAAAGGACTGACCCTAAAGGGTCAGCCGATTCCTCCTACGAGTAGAAGCCCTCGCTTTCTATGGGGTTTTGTATAAGCGGTAGTCTTCGATTGTAATTGGGTTGAGAGATTTTTGGTGGAGGGCGATCGCCTTTAAATTTGAGCCAGAACGATCGCCCGATCTACTAAAAAAACAGTCGGCTAAAAGATCCGAGTTGATCGCAGCCTCCCAGCCACTCCACCAAGCAACGCCACATCAAGCAACTCAGTCCTTGTTGCTCTCCGTGAACAAGAGAAAACGACTCGCAACTTGCTGATGCGATTGGTTGTTAGAGGTACGACATTAATTGTTAGCGTCGATGCGTATTTCAGCTACCAAGTGGTGGGGAACTTGACGCTAGAAAACTTGAACCGCAATACTTGTTTAGAAATCCAACCCGATCGGATATTTTCCCTGTTTATTGCAGATAAAATCAGGTGGCTCTAAACCTTGTTTGGGAACTCTCAGCCCTGTACCTATCTTTACTGTTTTGAAAGCTATGCTATCAAAGTCCACAATTGTTGTTGCTAAAGGCTTTAGTAAGGTTCCCCTGCGAACAGGTCTGGTTGTTCCATTCATCCTGCAAATCTTCGCGGCCGTAGGATTAACAGGGTATCTGTCGCTGCGAAATGGACAGAAAGCAGTGAATGAACTCGCGACTAACTTGCAAACAGAGGTGAGTAACCGTGTGGATCAGCACCTCGACAGCTATGCCGCTGCAACCCGCTATTTGACCCAAATCAACGGCGAGCAAATTGACCTGGGATTGTTGAACTTACAGGATGCCGATCGCCTGGCTCAATTCTTTGCCAAGCAGGTAAAAACCTATAACGTTGGCTATATCCTCTACGGCTCTAAAACGGGCGACTTTATCGCATCGGGATATTACCGCGAGTCAACCATTCCCAACCACGGCAATCCTGACATTAGCCTGGTGCTACCGAAGCGGTACGGCAATCCTGATTTGTACAACTACATGACGAATGACCAAAGCAAGCCTACTAAAATGTTTGAAATCACCAAAGCGTATCAGTTCCAGAAAGAAGGCTGGTACGCCAAAGGTGTCGAGACGGGCAAACCAGGGTGGAGCGCGATCTATCAATGGGAGACTAATAACTACCCGTTGTCGATCGCGACGAGTCGCCCCATCTATAAAAAGAATGGTGAGTTGATCGGCAGCGTGGGGGTCGAGCAGCGCCTTTCGCAAATTAGTGACTTTTTACGTGAAATTAAGGTTAGTCAATCCAGCAAGGTGTTCATTCTGGAGCGCAACGGATTTATCGTTGCCAGCTCTAGCGATGCGCCGGTGTTTTCAGTGACCAACGGCAAACCTCAGCGACTGCGCGGCTTTGAGAGTAAGGACGCCCTAATTCAAGCCACGTCCAAGTATCTCGGCGATCGCTTCGGCGATCTGAAAACTATTCAAACCATCCAGCGCCTAGACTTTGAGATCCAAGGTGAGCGGGAGTTTGTTCAAGTAACTCCCTGGCAGGACGAATGGGGATTGGACTGGCTCGTAGTCGTAGCCATGCCGGAATCAGATTTCATGGGACGAATTAATGCCAATACAGTCAACACGATTTGGCTGTGTTTAGGCGCATTAGGACTGGCAACCGTTTTGGGTATCTACACCTCGCGCTGGATTGCTCGACCCATTTTGCTGCTCAGTCACGCATCGGAAGCGATCGCCGAAGGAAAACTCGACCAAAACGTCGAAACCTCTGGCGTTAAAGAACTGGGTGTACTTGCTCAATCCTTTAACCGAATGGCGCAGCAGTTGCGCGATTCCTTCACCGCCCTAGAGCAAACTAACCAGCAGCTTGAACAGCGAGTTGAAAAACGCACCGCCGAACTCAAGTATGCAAAGGAAGCTGCAGACAATGCCAACAAAGCAAAAAGCGAATTTCTCGCCAACATGAGCCACGAACTTCGCACTCCTCTCAACGGTATTTTGGGCTATGCTCAAATCCTCAACCGCAGCAGCGCATTGCCAGCGAAAGAACGTCATGGGGTAGAAATCATTCACCAGTGTGGTTCTCATTTGCTGACGCTGATTAACGATGTGTTGGACTTGTCCAAAATTGAAGCCGGCAAATTAGAACTCACACCTAAAGGGATTCACTTTCCCTCATTCCTCCAAGGTGTCGCTGAAATCTGCGGCATTCGTGCCGACCAAAAAGGCATTAACTTCGTTTACCAGCCAGATCCGCAGTTGCCTGAAGGGATTTTTGCCGATGAAAAACGGCTGCGTCAGGTGTTACTCAACTTGGTGGGAAATGCGATTAAATTCACCGACAAAGGTTCTGTCACGCTCAAGGTTGCCGTAGTTGAGAATTCTCCCAATCCGTCCAGTCGCTCTTTCAAATTTCAAATTGAGGATACCGGCGTAGGAATTGCGCCCGATCAATGGGATAAAATTTTTCAGGCTTTTGAACAAGTGGGCGATCGCCAGCGCCAAGTCGAGGGTACGGGTTTAGGACTCGCGATCAGCCAAAGGATTGTCCAACTTATGAACGGAAAAATCCAAGTTAAAAGCCAACCCGGAGTCGGTAGTGAGTTCTTTTTTGAGGTGGAAATGGCGATCGCCACCGATTGGGTCGAGCAAAACTCCCTCACAACTGGAAAACAAATTATTGGTTACGAAGGACAACGACGCAGCATTCTTGTTGTAGACGATCGTTGGGAAAACCGAGCCGTTCTCGTCAACTTGTTATATCCACTAGGATTCCAACTTACTGAAGCTGAAAATGGACAAGAAGGATTGGAAAAAATACGACAGTCTCAACCTGACTTAGTGATTACAGACTTGGCAATGCCAGTCATGGATGGCTTTGAACTGCTCAAACAGGTTCGCAGTGCAAATGAGTTGCAACACCAGAAGATCCTTGTCTCTTCTGCATCAGTATCACAAGCCTATCAACAGATGAGTTTAGATGCAGGGGGAAATGATTTCCTGGCCAAGCCAGTGGAAGTCAGTGAATTATTTAACCTCTTAGCCACTCATTTGGAATTAAAGTGGAAATATGAAATGACAGCCTCAAATGACTCTGGGCCATCCACTCTAACGACTGCATTAGAGAAGCCTGAAGGGATTATTCCTTCGAGTTTAGAGTTAAGGGCGTTACTACAACTGGCAGAGCAAGGCAACTTAAAACGGCTACGAGAACACACAGAGCATCTTGCTCGCTCTAACCCTCGCTACGCTGATTTTGCATCACAAATTCTTCAGCTTGCCAAGCAATTTAAAGACGAAGAAATTGAAGAGTTGCTACAACAACACCTCACAGAGAAAAAAGCCGATGTCTAGTCCTGAATTAATTCTGGTGGTGGATGATACCCCTGCAAACTTAGAAGTGGTTTGTGAAACATTAAGTGATGCGGGGTATGAAGTAGTAACCGCAATCAACGGCGATCGCGCTCTTAAGAGAGTCCAAGCTTATCCTCCCGATCTGATCTTGCTCGATGTTCAAATGCCAGGAATTGACGGCTTTGAAACCTGCCAACGTCTGAAGGCAGATCCCAGCACAGCCAGCATTCCGATCATTTTTATGACTGCTCTGTCCGATGCTGACAGTAAGGTGAAAGGATTTGACTTGGGTGCTGTGGACTACATCACTAAACCCTTTCAAGAACAGGAGGTTCTTGCACGGGTGAAAACTCATTTGCAACTACGGCAGTTAACTAAAAATCTCGAACAGCGGGTAGCTGAGCAAACGGCTGATTTAGAAGCAGCCTTCATACAACTCCAACAGTCTCAGTGTCACTTAGTCAACACCGAAAAGATGTCTGCTTTAGGCAATTTAGTGGCGGGTGTCGCGCACGAGATTAATAACCCGCTTGGCTTTATTGCGGGCAATCTGAATCCCGCTAAGGACTATATTAAAGACCTCTTTCAACTGATCGCTCTCTACCAAAAAGAACTCTCTTATCCAAGTGCCACACTTCAGGCATTCGTGGAGGAAATAGACTTGGAATACTTACAAGAGGATCTACCCAAGTTAATCGATTCGATGCAAGAAGGAGTCGATCGCATTCGCACCATCAGCACCAGTTTAAGAACCTTCTCGCGTTCGGATTGCGAACTCCCAATTACTTGCAATATCCACGACGGCATTGACAGCACGCTGTTGATTCTCAAACATCGCCTCAAAGCCAATGACTCCCGCCCGGAAATTCAAGTCATCACAGACTATGGCGATCTGCCCCAGGTAGAATGCTTTGCCGGACAGTTGAATCAGGTATTTATGAATGTGCTGGCAAATGCGATCGATGCGCTTGAGGAATCAAATCAAGGACGCAGTTTTGCTCAGATCAAAACCAAACCCAACCAGATTACTGTCAAAACCCAATTGTCGGAATCTCAGGCAGTGATCCGAATTCAGGATAATGGGATTGGCATGACGGATGCAGTGAAGCCAAAAATTTTTGAGCATCTGTTTACCACCAAAGGCGTGGGGCAAGGAACAGGCCTAGGATTGGCGATCGCTCATCAAATCGTAGTCCAGAAACACTCTGGAACTCTAGAAGTCACCTCAGCTTTAGGTCAAGGTACAGAGTTTGTCATTTCTATTCCGCTGAAGGCGATCGCGGTAAAAGACATTCAGGCAAAGATTTGCGTTGACGCAGCATAACAAATCGTTGCAGCGGCAGCATAAAGATGATTGATAGCGCCCCTTCAAACCATCCAAACTATTGATATAGTAGTACGCGGTGCAAAAAACGGTAAACCATGACAGCCACAAATCTCGTCAATAAATTTGAGTACAAACCCCTATACAAACCAAATCAATTAATTTGCGGAACGGGGCAAACAGCCATTGTCAGCGGCTGGACAGTAAAAAGTGCGATCGGCAAAAAATTACAACCCAACGAATTTGCTGTCATCGGACAACTGTACTCTCCTACTCGCGGCATAAACTTCTTAATTAGAAACTTGCTGTGCAATCCCCACGTCCGCTTTTTAGTAATTCTCAACGCTACCAAAGAAGACCGCAATTCGGGCGCGGCAGCGTGCTTGCTCGACTTTTTTAGCAACGGCTTTGAAGCAGGAAAAAGCGATACTGGTAGAGATTGCTGGCTAATTAAATCTTCAATATTTGGCTACATTGATATTGAAATAGCAACAGAAGCCTTAGAACTATTGCGTTATTCAATAGAATGGAAAGAAGCAAAAAGTATAGCCGAAAC
This sequence comes from Microcoleus sp. Pol12A5, assembly GCF_036701435.1. Taxonomy (NCBI): domain Bacteria; kingdom Bacillati; phylum Cyanobacteriota; class Cyanophyceae; order Oscillatoriales; family Microcoleaceae; genus Microcoleus; species Microcoleus sp. Pol12A5. The sequence continues at coordinate 26,947 of NZ_JAUBQU010000054.1, read as the reverse complement.
AGTGACTATTGTCAATTCTTTTGCCCAAAAAAAATCTGTTGAACCTTGGGGAGAAGCCGTAACTTTTCCGTTAGTCGAAATCGTCCCAACTGTACTCCCCGGTGAGAAATACGGACACAGAATCGAAGGCAAAACTATCGCCGAAACTTGGGTAAAAATCATCCACCGAATTAAGACCACTGGCACCTTACGGCCGACTGGTTACGACGGACAGTGGCAAGAATTAATCGACTTAATGGCAGTGATTACAGATGAACCTGCCGAGTTCTATTTTCCCGAACCGAATTACTTACCAATCGACCGCGATTTCCTCGAACAGTACAAACCGCAAATGCTGGAAGATGCCCCGTATAACGAAGGCATTAAATATACCTACGCACAGCGGATGCGCTCTTGGTTTGGTCGCGATCAAATTGAAGAAGTTATTGCCAAACTAATTAAAGAAATTGACGCGGCAAGTGCTGTAATTAGTTTGTGGGATGCTGGGGGAAATATTAACAGAAGGTCTGACGGTTCCTCAGATCATCAGCACAGCGGCAGTCCTTGTTTAAATCACATTTGGGTGCGAGTTGTTGACGGTGAAATCTCCCTAACTGCAACTCTCCGCAGTAACGATATGTTTGCGGCTTGGCCGGCCAATGCAATGGGTTTGCGGGCTTTGCAGCAGCACATTCGAGATGAAATTGCTAGGCGTTCCGATTATAATTTGACAATGGGCCCGTTGGTAACGCTGAGTCAATCGGCTCACTTGTATGACGATACGTTTGAAAATGCCGATCGACTAATTCAAACCCAATATGCTAAAATCTGCGAAGAGCGAGACTTTTTCGACGCAGCGGGCAATTTTTTAGTTGAAGTAGCCGACAATCAAATAGTTGTCACGCAAACCACCCCCGGCAGCGGCGAAGTTGTCACCTGTTATTCTGGAAAAAACCCTCTCAAGTTAGTGCGAGAAATTTGTGCGGCTTCCCCCGCTATTAAAGGCGAGCATATTGGTTATTTGGGAATAGAATTGCAGAAGGCTGCCGAGTGTCTCAAAACGAGCAAGCAATACATCCAGGATAGACGATGAATCTAGAAGAAGAAAGACCGAATTGGGACGAATACTTCTTAATGTTAGCCAAATTAGCCGCTACTCGATCGACTTGTCTGGCTTTTCCTGTAGGCGCGGTGATAACTAAAAACAGGCAAGTTTTAGCAACGGGTTATAACGGTTCGCCGTCTGGTTCGGCACACTGTACTACTCAAGGCTTCTGCTATCCTGGTTTGAGTAGCTGCGACGCCAGTAAAACTTTGCCATCAAGGGCGGTTCACGCTGAAGCAAATGCGATCGCCAAAGCTGCTAAACACGGTATATCTACTGCTGGTGCTAGTATTTACGTCACTTTAGAACCGTGCATCTATTGTTTGAAATTAGTCATTGCTGCTGGAATTAGAGAAGTGTTTTACGAAACGACTTTTAACAGTGGAGAAAAAGCTGCTTTGAGAGATACTTTTATCAGTGAAGGTATTGTTGAGTTAAAACAAATTCAGCTCTCTGAAGATACAGCAAAAAAGGCGGCTTTGTTTTTGTTGCATCCTACATCAGTGTCCAAAAATTTAGTATAGGAGCAATCCTCCCCGTGGTTATGAAAGCCACAGGAAATAACTGTGCTGTGTTCCTATAATGATTTTTATTTGCTGGGGATTTGTAGGGATGCGGCACTGCTGTATCCTAAATCCCTCGTGATACAAATGATATTTATTTTACGCTTTGTAAAGACACAGCACTGCCGTGTCCTTACAACAAATAGAGAGGGCAATTAACCAAAAAACGGCCTTAAAAATTGTGAATACTCTGCAGTTCAATCAATCAAACTCATTCACCGCTTGCAAATAGTCGATCGCGGCATCTATCCTCGAAGAATACTTAAAAGCAAACTGATCGAACCAATATCCCTCATCGGAATTTTTATCCAACTTTTTCAGCCAAACCTGAGCTTGCCTAACTTTCTGTTTGTGCGTTTGTACGTCCAACTGTGGTTCCGCGACTTTTTCTGCGGGTTGCGGTTGCAGTGAAGCGACCTCCTGAGCTTTATTTTGCGCTTCTTGCTCAGCCTTAAGCGGTTGCAGTGCAGACACTCCCTGAGCTGTATTTTGCGATTCGTACTCAGCCTTAATTTGAGCTAAATCCTTATCCAAAGGACTAGCATACAAATTTATATCTGATGTTTTAAATGTTGGATTTGACGGCGCTTGTGCTTGCGCCGGCGCCTGACTTTTCAACTCAGCAATTTTTTGAGATGCTTGATACTCTGCCTTAAGTTCACCTAACAGGCGCTCTATCGATTCCATAACTTAAACCCCCTAAAAAATGCTGCTGGGCTAACTGGCCCCAATATAATCACGGAAACTTCGCCCGCCTCCTTAATCAGTTATTGCATTCAGCAATACCTCTGTCAGGGTCATTCCTTCAATATCATCCATCGTGACAGTATCAACGATATCGAATTTAGCCCCAGCGCTTTGCAGTTCGTCATCCAATATCTTGAGAAACTTAGTAGCTTCCGGCGCATTCCCTACTTGAATGAAAGAAATCGCCAACTCTTCATCTCGATCGAGCTTCCGAGAAGCCTCTATAATAGTTTTCATCACTTCTTTGCGATCGTCCGGTTCCCCGTCCGTCACCACTAATATTGTTTCCCCATTTTGCTTGGTCTTACCGGATGCTTTTCGCTGAAAATAACTGTTCAGGGCGTCTTGCAGAACAGCAGCTAAATTCGTAGTCCCGGAAGGTTCGTTTTCTTGGAAAATTTGCACGACTTTAGCTGATGTTACGTTGTCATATCGCTTGAAGCGACCGGAAAACACATAAACTGTTATGCCATCAGGATCGAGTTCTTCGCATTTATTCGCCAATGCGATCGTCGATTCTTGCATGAGCGCCCACCGACTTTTACCGCCCATCTGGTCTTTTGTGTACATACTGCCGCTTTTGTCAATGATTATCGTATAATCGCGATTCTGAAGCATAAGATTTTTCCTGTTAGTTAATTAACTTTTTCCCAAAAATATCAAAACCAGCGAGCAGAAGCTGTTGAGCTTTAGTTGCTCGCTGCGTTTTTTAGTTAATTTGCGATCGCAAATAGCGGAATTTAAGCTGCAACTAAAGCGTCTTTAAGTGGTTTCCAGCTAAAAGCTCGATCGCCCCCCATCTCCACTGCTATTTTAACTCGCGGTTCTAACGTCGGCAAAACAGTCAAATACTCAATCTCCTGACTCGACAAAATTTGCCCTTCAATAATCCACAGCACCAATCCTTTTGCTTTCGGTGGCAAATTGTCTAATTGAGTTTTCAACATCGGTGGCACGTAGTATGTATAACCAACCGACGCTTCGTTGCCAGTAGTTTTCTTGCCCAAATGCGGCGGCCGCACGCCGTGAACCCCCGTTAAATACATCGCCAAATCGCCCAAACCCCGCGCCGAAATCGTGTATCCACCGTAGCCCGCAGCCCTCAGCCTGCGGAGGTAGCGCCCCTCAAATCCTCCCTCTAAAGGAACGTACAGGGCCAGCGACCCCGACTTTTCCAAATCCCGAATCAGATCAGATCCCGTCGTAATCAGTCCCATAAATTTGTGTTTCCTGCTGTATCAAAATTTGGTCGATCGCTGCTTGCGAGCTGGAAATATTATAAATCCTAAAGTTGAGGCGAAAAATTCTCATTGCGCCCTTGACAAACGGCAAACACTTCATGTACTATTGTGAATTGTCGCCGTAAAGGATACTGAGTAGTTTGCTGCTCAAGTCCTGGCACAAACAAGCAAGACCGAGACAAAACTCGGAGATAGAGTCGGTAAAAAGCCGCGAATCTCAACCCTTGCAAGACTTCCACAAGCTCGCTCCCAAATTTAAAACTCAAATTTTAAACACCGAGGAAGGCTGTTGGTTGATAACAGTTAATTGCAGGAACACTGAAATAAATGTTTCTGCACAAGAGCAAGCGGATTGACGTAACTTTCGCAATCCGAAACCTCTTGCGTAAATAAAAGGAAAAAAATCCGTGTCTGTAGGCATTCTTGGCACTAAACTAGGCATGACTCAAGTGTTTGACGACCAAGGGAGAGCAATCCCTGTCACCGTCATACAAGCAGGGCCTTGTACAGTAACTCAAATCAAAACAAAACAAACTGACGGCTACGGTGCCGTTCAAGTTGGATACAACGAAGTCAAACCAAAGGCTCTCAACAAGCCAGAACTAGGACACCTTGCCAAATCGGGGGCGAATCCACTGCGCCACTTGCAGGAATACCGATTGGAAGACACCAGTTCATTTGAATTAGGTCAACAACTAAAAGCAGATACCTTTACACCGGGACAAATAGTAGATGTCATCGGTACAAGCATCGGTAAAGGTTTTGCAGGTTTTCAAAAGCGCCACAACTTTAAACGAGGCCCGATGTCTCACGGTTCCAAGAACCACCGCGAACCTGGATCGATCGGACCTGGAACTACTCCGGGTCGCGTTTATCCCGGCAAAAGAATGGCAGGACGTATGGGCAACGTTCAAGTCACCGTCCGCAAACTAACAATTGTCCGGGTGGATACAGAGCAGAATTTGCTGCTAATTAAGGGAGCAGTTCCCGGCAAAGCTGGCGCCTTAGTCAATGTTGTGCCTGAGAAAAAAGTAGGACGTTAGTCAGTAGTCAGTAGTCAGCAGTCAGTAGATAGTGGTTGGCCATTAGTAGCAAGCAATAACTAAGAACTAAAAGCTGAAAACTAAGAGCTGAAAACTAAGACCTGAGAACAGACAACAGACAACTAACAACAGACAACTAACAACAGACAACTAACAACAGACAAAGGACAAAAGATATGGTTAATTGTGTAGTCCGAAATTGGCAAGGCGAAGAAGTTGGGGAAACAACTTTAGAACTGCGCGTAGCCAAAGAAGAAAATGCGTCTCACATCGTTCACAGAGCATTGACGCGGCAACTGAATAATGCCCGTCAAGGAAATGCTTGCACCAAAACTCGATCGGAAGTTAGAGGCGGTGGCCGCAAACCCTGGCGTCAAAAAGGCACCGGCCGAGCCCGAGCAGGTTCAATCCGTTCTCCGCTGTGGCGGGGCGGCGGTGTCATCTTCGGACCAAAACCGAGAGACTTTGAAGTCAAAATGAACAAAAAGGAACGCCGTCTCGCTTTGCGGACAGCATTCCAAAGTCGCACCGAAGACATCATTGTGGTTGAAGAATTTGCAGAGCAATTTCCGAGACCGAAAAGCAAAGAATTGCTGAGTGCGATCGCCCGCTGGGGCATCGAACCCGATACAAAAGTTCTGTTAATCTTGCCAGAACCGCAACCAAACGTCTACTTATCAGGACGCAACATCGAATTAGTAAACGTCATCTTGGCAACTTCCCTGAATGTTTACGACGTTCTCGCGGCTGACAAAATTATCGTCACATCTACAGCCATAGCTAAAATTCAGGAGATTTACGGTGAGTAAAATCGACCCCCGCGACTACGCAGATTTGATCCAGCGTCCGATTCTCACCGAGAAAGCTACCCGAATGATGGAATTAAATCAATTCACATTCGACGTAGCCCCCAAAGCGACAAAGCCTCAAATCAAAGCTGCAATCGAAGAACTATTTAAGGTCAAAGTCATCGGCGTCAACACCCAAAACCCGCCGCGTAAAAAGCGTAGAGTTGGCAAATTCGTCGGCTTTAAACCTTGTTACAAGCGAGCAACCGTAACTCTGACCGACGGAGACTCGATCCGCAAACTCCTATTCCCAGAAGTTTAGCCAATTTTGGATTTTAGATTTTAGATTTTAGATTGCGGTTAACTGGTCAAAATACCAAACCCAGAAAGTTACCAAGTTAACTGATAATCCCAAATCTAAAATCCAAAACCGCCAAGTCCTTGCATCCCAAATCTAAAATCTAAAATCTAAAATCGATTATGGGCATCCGTTCTTACCGACCTTATACCTCCAGCACCCGAGAACAAACCGTCTCGGACTTTGCTGAAATTACCAAATCAGAGCCAGAAAAGTCTCTAACCAGTAATAAGCACACCAAACAAGGCCGCAACAACCGAGGCGTCATCACCTGTCGCCACCGGGGAGGCGGTCACAAACGGCTTTATAGAGACATCGACTTCCGCCGCGACAAACACAGCATTCCCGCTACCGTCAAGGCGATCGAATACGACCCCAATCGGAACGCCCGCATCGCCCTCCTGTTCTACAAAGACGGCGAAAAACGGTACATACTGCACCCGCTTAACTTAAACGTCGGTACAGTAATTGTCTCAGGCCCAGACGCGCCGATCGAAATCGGCAACGCCCTCCCCCTCAAGAACATTCCCCTCGGTACCAGCATCCACAACGTCGAGCTAGTACCCGGAAAAGGCGGACAAATCGTTCGCTCCGCCGGCTCCAGCGCTCAGCTAATGGCAAAAGAAGGTAGCTACGTCACCCTCAAACTGCCATCCGGCGAACAGCGCAAAGTCCGCGCCGACTGCTACGCCACCATCGGTCAAGTCGGCAACACCGACGCCAGAAACATCAGCCTGGGTAAAGCAGGCCGTACCCGCTGGAAAGGTCGCAGACCCACCGTTCGCGGTAGCGTCATGAACCCGGTAGACCACCCGCACGGCGGCGGCGAAGGCAGAGCTCCCATCGGACGTCCGGGGCCTGTCACTCCTTGGGGTAAACCAGCATTGGGTGCAAAAACTCGACGCAAAAACAAGCGCAGCGACGCTTTAATCGTCCGGCGCCGCCGCAAAGCTTCCAAGCGCGGCAAGGGCGGCAGACAAAGCTAGTCATCAGTCAGCAGTCTTCAGTGCTTAGTTATTAACTGCTAACTAATGACTGAGGACTGATGACCAATGACTGCTTAATTCTGACTAATGACTCCTGAATTACTAAAAAAATCATGTCTCGATCGCTAAAAAAAGGCCCCTTTGTCGCAGATGCTCTGATGACAAAAATCGAAAAACTCAACGCCGCCGGCCAAAAACAAGTAATTAAAACTTGGTCGCGCTCTTCCACAATCCTGCCCCAAATGGTAGGTCACACGATCGCCGTTCACAACGGCAGACAGCACGTACCCGTCTACCTCACCGACCAAATGGTAGGTCACAAACTCGGAGAATTTTCCCCCACTCGCACCTTTAGAGGTCACGCGAAAAGTGGTGATAAAAAGGCGAAAAGATAGCCGAATTAGGTGACAGGTAATAGGTAGTCGGAAAAAAAATTACCAATTACCAATTACCTTTTGCCCAATTACCAATTACCAATTACCGAAATCGAAATGGCTATAGATACCACATCCGAAATTAAGGCGATCGCCCGTTACATCCGGACATCGCCCTTCAAAGTGCGCCGAGTCCTCGACCAAATTCGTGGCAAAAGCTACCAAGAAGCGCTGATTTTACTCGAATTCATGCCCTACCGCGCCTGCGAACCAATCGTCAAGGTTTTGCGCTCGGCAGTAGCCAACGCCGAGCACAACGCAGGATTGGATAAATCCAAGCTAGTAGTGTCTCAAGCTTACGCAGACCAAGGCCCAGTCCTCAAACGCTTTAGACCCCGCGCTCAAGGTCGTGCCTACCAAATCCGCAAGCCAACCTGTCACATTACCGTAGTAGTAGCTCCGCTCGTAGAAAACTAAACCAGGGAAAAACGTAATAGGTAATAAACAGCTTAAAGTTGAAGAAAAGGGGTAATCACCAATTACCAATTACCAATTACCAAATACCAATTAACTCATCAACTATTATGGGCCAAAAAATACATCCAATTGGTTTTCGCCTCGGCATTACCCAAGAGCACCGCTCTCGCTGGTTTGCCGATCCCAAAAACTATCCAGAACTCTTGCAAGAAGACTATAAAATTCGCAAGTACGTTCGTAAAACGCTCAGCAATGCTGGCATTTCTTCGGTCAAAATTGAGCGGAAAGCCGATCAAATCGACCTAGAAGTGTTCACCGCCAGACCAGGTGTTGTCGTAGGCCGCGGCGGAGCAGGCATCGAAACCTTGCGCGTCGGTTTGCAGCAGCAACTCGGTAGCAACCGTCAAATCCGCATCAACGTCGTCGAAGTCCAGCGAGTAGACGCTGATGCCACACTGATTGCGGAATACATCGCTCAGCAACTAGAACGGCGCGTATCCTTCCGCCGAGTAGTCCGCCAAGCAATCACCCGCGCCCAAAAAGTCGGCATCCAAGGAATCAAAATTCAAGTCAGCGGACGCCTCAACGGTGCAGAAATTGCCCGTACGGAATGGACCCGCGAAGGAAGAGTCCCCTTGCACACGCTGCGGGCAGACATCGACTACTCCTACTGCACTGCTCAAACCATCTACGGTATTCTGGGCATTAAAGTTTGGGTTTTCAAAGGCGAAATTATTCCCGGACAGGAACAAGAGGCTGCACCAAATGCAGCAGTGCCCCGCACCAAACAAAAGCGCCGCCGCCAGAACTTTGAAGATCGATCGAACGAAGGCTAGCTAATTGTTAACTGTTAGTTGTCATTTGTTAAGTGTGAGTTGTTCCAAACCAATTAGCAATTAGCAATCACCAATTACCAATTACCAATTACCAATTACCCAACTCCCTTTCGCCATGTTAAGCCCTAAAAGAACGAAATTCCGCAAACAACAGCGCGGGCGAATGAGCGGTATTGCCACCCGCGGCAATACAGTTAGCTTTGGCGATTTCGCGCTCCAAGCCGTCGAACCCGCCTGGATTACTTCCCGCCAAATAGAAGCCGGACGCCGCGCCATGACCCGCTATATCCGCCGGGGTGGCAAAATTTGGATTCGCATTTTTCCCGACAAACCAGTCACCGAGCGTGCAGCAGAAACCCGGATGGGTTCTGGTAAAGGCTCACCAGAGTTTTGGGTGGCCGTGGTCAAACCGGGCCGGGTAATGTTTGAAATTGGCGGCGTAAGTGAAGAAATTGCCCGCGAAGCAATGCGTTTGGCATCTTTCAAATTACCAATTAAAACCAAGTTCATCACTCGCGAAGAAGGCCAGTCATAGCGAAGAGCGAAGGTAGAATTAGGTCTGTATTAATCAGCATTTTAAACTGCTACAGCAATTTAAAATCTGGCTTTCATAACTTTTCTTTCCTTCGACCTTCAGCCTAAGAGACACTTCTGTCTTCTGTCATACCGCTCGCTAACGAGAAAGCACACAATTATGTCTTTGACCAAGATTAAAGAAGCTAGAGAATTAAGCGATGCTGCTGTAGCAGAGCAAATTTTAGCCGTCAAGCGCCAACTAATGGAATTGCGGCTCCAGCAAGCTACCGGCCGCATGGAAAAGCCTCACCTGTTCAAGCACGCCAAACACCGGCTAGCTCAATTGATGACAGTTGAACGCGAGCGCCAAATCGTTGCTGAGAAAGAAGCTGCGGCAGCAAAATTAGCCGCATCTAAACAGGTAGCACAGCCTGCTCCCACCGCAGCAGCCGAGCCGACGATCGCACAGTAGCTAAAAAAAAGTCAATTGCACAACAAAAATAGGTAGCTATGGCAATTAAAGAACGAGTTGGCGTAGTAGTCAGCGACAAGATGGATAAAACCGTCGTGGTAGCAATCGAAAACCGCTCCTCCCACACCAAATACGGCAAAATCGTAGTCCGCACGAAGCGCTACAAAGCTCATGACGAAGAAAATCAGTGCAAATCGGGCGATCGTGTCCGCATCACTGAAACTCGCCCCCTGAGCAAAACCAAACGCTGGACGGTTGCTGAGATTTTTGGGACAAAAAACGGCTAACAGTTAATTGCCACATCGCGATCTCCCGATCGAAAATTAACAATCAACTAGCAGTCAAAAGTCAACAGTTAACAGTTAACAGTCAATAGTTAACACTCAACAATCACCATGATTCAACCCCAGACATACCTCAATGTCGCCGACAATAGCGGAGCCCGCAAACTGATGTGCATCCGCGTATTGGGAGGCGGCAACCGTCGCTACGGCGGAGTCGGCGATGTCATCATTGCCGTCGTCAAAGATGCCATCCCCAATATGGCCGTCAAAAAATCAGATGTCGTTCGGGCAGTCATTGTCAGAACTCGCAAAGGTCTGCGCCGCGACAGTGGCATGAGCATTCGTTTTGACGATAACGCCGCCGTTATTATCAACGTAGACGGCAACCCCAAAGGCACTCGCGTCTTCGGTCCCGTCGCCCGCGAATTGCGCGACAAAAACTTTACTAAAATCGTTTCCTTAGCCCCGGAGGTACTTTAAAATGTACGGAAAAAAGGGTAAACCAACTAGCGAACCGCAGCGCTACAGAATGCACGTCAAAGCAGGCGACACGGTGCAAATAATTACTGGCAAAGAGAAAGGAAAAGTCGGAGAAATCTTAAAGACATATCCTAAAGTCAGCAAAGTAGTTGTTAAAGGTGTAAACATCAGAACCAAGCACGTCAAGCCCCAGCAAGAGGGAGAGTCAGGGAAAATACTCACGTTTGAGGCTCCCATTCACAGCTCAAATGTCATGCACTATTCCGAAAAAGAAAAAATAGCTAGCCGCGTTTGCTATACATTTAGCGAAGATGGCCGGAAACTGCGACAGCTCAAAAAAACTGGAGAAATCCTCGATAATTAGTCATTAGTCATTAGTCATTAACAGACAACGGACAACTATCAAATGACAAAGAACAATTCCCTGACCAAGCCCAGGGACAGTTAACGAAACACAAAAACTATGCCGGACAAACTCAAGGTTCTTTATCAAGGAAAAATCGTTCCCACACTGATGGATCAGTTTAAATATACTAATATCCATCAGGTTCCCAAACTCGTCAAAGTCACAGTGAACCGCGGTTTGGGAGAAGCATCTCAAAACGCTAAGGCACTGGATTCGTCGATCAACGAAATTGCCATCATCACCGGGCAAAAACCAGTGGTGACGCGGGCGAAAAAAGCGATTGCAGGCTTCAAAATCCGCAAAGGAGTACCCGTAGGCGTTATGGTGACGCTGCGCGGCGATCGGATGTACGATTTTCTCGATCGGCTGATCAACCTCGCACTCCCCCGAATCCGCGACTTCCGCGGCATCAGCCCCAAAAGCTTCGACGGGCGCGGCAACTACAGCTTGGGTCTGAGAGAACAGCTAATTTTTCCAGAAATAGAATATGACCGCATCGATCAAATTCGAGGCATGGACATTTCAATTATCACCACAGCAAACACCGACGAAGAAGGACGCGCCTTGCTTAAAGAAATGGGAATGCCGTTCCGGGACAACTAAGCACTAGAGTAAGAAGCAAAAGATGGCAGCTAACGATACCATAGCAGATATGTTGACGCGCATTCGCAATTCTTGCATGGCGCGCCACCAAACAACGCAAATTCCAGCTACAAAAATGACCCGCAGCATCGCCCAAGTCCTCAAAAGTGAAGGCTTCATCGGCGAATTTGAAGAAGCAGAAGAAGGGGTCAAGCGACATTTAGTGCTTTCTCTAAAGTACAAAGGTAAAACTCGCAAGCCCATTATCACGGCACTGAAGCGAGTCAGCAAACCAGGACTGCGCGTTTACTCGAACCGTAAAGAATTGCCCAGAGTATTAGGCGGAATTGGCATAGCCATTATTTCTACCTCCAGTGGCATTATGACGGATAGAGAAGCTCGACGCCAAGGTTTGGGCGGTGAAGTGCTTTGTTATGTTTGGTAGTCATTAGTCATTAGTCATTAGTCACTGGTCGTTGGCAACAGACTCAAAAATCAATCACTAAGGACTAATAACTAAGCACTAATAATCAAGGACTAATAACTAAAAACAAAGGACAAAAAACTATGTCGCGAATTGGCAAGCGTCCGATTAGCATTCCCAATAAAGTCACCATCACCCTAGACGGTCAAAAAGTAGCCGTCAAAGGCCCTAAAGGTGAACTTTCTCGAGTAATCCCAGCCGAAATCCTCATGGGAATTGAAGGCGAGACTTTACTCGTTACCCGCCGAGACGAATCTCGCGTCGCCAGACAACTACACGGCTTGTGCCGCACCCTAGTCGCCAACATGGTCGAAGGTGTATCCCAAGGTTTTCAGCGGCGTCTCGAAATTATCGGCACAGGTTATCGGGCACAGGTTCAAGGACGGAACCTTATTTTAAACGTCGGTTACAGCAAACCCGTTGAAATGCCCCCTCCAGAAGGCATCACAATGGCAGTTGAAGGCAACACCAACGTCATTGTCTCCGGCATTGACAAAGAACTCGTAGGCAATACAGCAGCCCGCATTCGCGCAGTGCGTCCGCCCGAAGTCTACAAAGGCAAAGGCATTCGCTACAGCGGCGAAGTCGTCCGGCGCAAAGCTGGTAAAACAGGCAAAACAGGTAAGAAGTAACAATGAAGCTTACTCGCAAAGAATCAGTCCAGCGCAGACACCGCCGTGTTCGGCGCAAGGTGTTTGGCACCGCCGAACGTCCCAGACTAGCGGTATTTCGCTCAGAGCAGCACATCTACGCTCAAGTAATAGACGATACCGCCCAGCACACTTTGGCCGCTGCGTCAACCCTCGATCCCGAATTGAAGTCAAATCTCAGTTCTGGCGGCAACTGCTCCGCGAGCGTGCAAGTCGGTCAGTTGATTGCCAAACGCTGTTCCAGCGCTGGCATAGTCAAAGTCGTATTCGATCGGGGGGGCAACCTCTATCACGGTCGTGTCAAAGCCCTCGCAGAAGCAGCTCGCGAAGCGGGGTTAGACTTCTAGAGGGGGTAATGGGTAGCGGGTAATGAGTAATTAAAAAGTAAAAAGTCAAAAGTTGAAAGTTAAAAGGCAAAATCCAGATTTCTTCTATTTTTACTTTTTACTCAAACAATTACCACTTGCCGATCGCCTTTCACCAATTACTAATTCCCACAGGACAAAACTATGGCAGAACAAAAAGAACAGCGCACCAAGAAAAAAAGCAGCAGCAACAAAACGCGGGAAAAAGAATCCGAATGGCAAGAGCGGGTCGTTCAGATCCGGCGCGTTACCAAAGTAGTCAAAGGCGGTAAAAAACTCAGCTTCCGCGCCATAGTCATTATCGGCAACGAACGCGGTCAAGTTGGAGTAGGAGTCGGCAAAGCTAGCGACGTAATTGGTGCAGTTAAAAAAGGCGTCGCTGACGGCAAAAAGCACCTAATTGAAGTTCCCCTCACCAAATCTAACTCCATCCCTCACCCCATCAACGGTGACGGTGGCGGAGCTAAAGTCATGATGCGGCCGGCCGCTCCGGGAACCGGGGTAATTGCAGGGGGAGCAGTGCGAACTGTTCTCGAATTAGCAGGAGTCCGCAATATCTTAGCCAAACAGCTAGGTTCCGGAAATCCCTTAAACAACGCCCGAGCCGCAGTCAATGCCCTGTCCACCCTCCGCACCTTGTCCGAAGTTGCTCAAGAGCGCGGAATTCCAGTAGAAAATCTCTACGGTTAGGGCACGCGAGAATGGGAAACTGTAAGTTTTGAGTGTTAAGTGTTTGCGGTGAAAATAAAAAAATCCGCAACTTAAAACTCACGCACTCAAAACTACTGGGTACCCTCTCTCTAAATACCAAATACCAATTACCAATTACTAAAACTATGAGATTGCAAGACGCCCGACCCAAAGCAGGCTCCCAAAAGCGCCCCCGACGCTTGGGCAGAGGTATTTCTGCCGGTCAAGGCGCGAGCTCCGGCAAAGGGATGCGCGGTCAAAAATCTAGAGCCGGTAGCGGCACTAGACCGGGTTTTGAAGGAGGTCAAAATCCTCTCTACCGCCGTCTCCCCAAGTTGAAAAGCTTCCCTCTAGTGAACCGGAAAGAGTACACTACCATTAATGTAAGTAAATTAGCATCGCTGCCAGCAAACACAGAAGTTACTCTCACCTCTTTGATGCAAGCGAAAATTGTCAATACTGACAACGGGCCGCTGAAAATCTTAGGAGATGGCGAACTGAATGTACCTTTGCAAGTGCGCGCCTCGGCTTTTACCGCAGGTGCTCGCACCAAAATTGAAGCCGCAGGCGGAAGTTGCGAATTAGTTGCGTGAAGATTTGGGGTTTGAGAGTTTGTCCAAATCTCAAATCCTCAAGCTTGCTATCAGAAAATGATTTAGTCGAAAATCCCAAATCTAAAATCCAAAATCGTAACTATGGACGTTAGTAGAGAGAAAGCGCCAACTGCACAAGAGACGTTCATGCAGATGGCTCAAGCTGCTGGTTTACGAGGCCGCATCCTCGTAACCATTGGCTTACTGATTTTAGTACGCCTGGGTGTCCACTTGCCAGTCCCCGGTATCGATCGAGTCGCCTTTGCCCAAAACGTCCAAAATAGCCCTTTAATCGGCTTTTTGGATTTGTTCTCAGGAGGCGGCTTGTCAGCTTTGGGGATTTTCGCGTTGGGGATTTTGCCCTACATTAATGCTTCAATTATTGTGCAACTTCTAACTGCGGCTCTGCCAAGCTTAGAAGACTTGCAGAAAAATGAAGGAGAAGCAGGGCGGCGCAAGATTTCTCAAATTACTCGCTACGTTTCTTTGGGCTGGGCAATTCTCCAAAGTATTGGCATTGGGATTTGGGTCAGCCCTTTTGCTCAATCTCCATCGCCTTTATTCATAGCACAAACTGCTTTGGCTCTGACGGCAGGCTCAATGTTTGTAATGTGGATATCGGAAGTAGTGACTGAACGAGGTATCGGGAACGGAGCGTCGCTACTGATTTTTATCAACATTGTGTCGGTATTGCCACGCTCTTTGGGACAAACTTTTGAATTGGCTCAAAGTGGCGACACGCAAGTTGTCGGCCGTGTAGTCGTTCTGCTGCTGGTCTTTTTGGTGACGATTGTCGGGATTGTTTTTGTTCAGGAAGGTACTCGCCGCATTCCGATTATTTCGGCTCGTCGCCAAGTCGGCCGCAAAGTTTATCGGGAGAGCCGGAGCTATCTGCCCCTGCGCTTGAATCAAGGCGGAGTGATGCCGATTATTTTTGCATCTTCGGTTTTGATTGTGCCTTCTTTCCTCGCTCAGTCTCTCAATAACCCGTTTTTGGTTCAAGTTGCTAATGTTTTGAGTCCGAACGGGCCGACGCCTTGGGCTTACGCGCTGTTTTATCTGACTTTAATTCTGTTCTTCAGCTATTTCTACGCTTCGTTGATTGTCAACCCCGTAGATATGTCTCAGAACTTGAAGAAAATGGGTGCCAGCATTCCTGGAATTCGTCCCGGTCAGAAAACCAGCGATTATGTGGAGAAGGTTTTGAACCGTTTGACTTTCTTGGGAGCGATATTTCTCGGTCTGGTGGCAATTGTACCAACTGCTGTAGAAAGCGCGATCGGAGTGCAAACTTTTAGAGGTTTTGGTGCAACTTCCCTGCTGATTTTAGTAGGTGTCGCGATCGAAACTGCTAAGCAAATTCAAACTTACGTCATCTCCCAACGATATGAAGGAATGGTGAAGTAATCGCAATGCAATTGATTTTTATGGGGCCTCCAGGGGCGGGAAAGGGAACTCAGGCTCAGCTCTTAGCCGCTCTCTGGAAAATACCTCACATTTCTACCGGTGACATCCTGCGCGCCTGCGTAGTTGCCAAAACAGACTTGGGTCAAAAGGCGCAAGCCTACATGGATCGGGGTGAGTTGGTTCCTGACGAGTTATTAATGGATATCGTGCAAGAACGTATGAATCAGCCAGATGCTCGTGCTGGCTGGATTCTCGACGGCTTTCCCCGCACAGTCGCCCAGGCAGCTTTTTTTGACAAACTGCTCTGCGATGTTGAAGGAAGTACGTCTGGAAAGGACTGCGCTCTCAGAGCTGTCAATTTGGACGTTCCTGACAATGTTTTGGTGGCTCGCCTGCTGTCGCGGGGGCGTCAGGATGACAACGAGCAGACGATTCGTCGGCGTTTGCAAGTTTACCGCGAGCAAACTGAACCTTTGATTGAGTTTTACAGAAACCGCGAACAGTTAGTTGCGGTTGATGGCGATCGACCAATGGAATTAGTCACCGCAGAACTGCAACAATCTCTCTCGCGCGACTCTTGAACCCTCTCAATACAGCTTGTTACTCACAAGCTTTTGCTAAGATATGTTAACTAGGAGCTTTTTGTGCTATCAGGTTTTGTGAGGGTTGCTAGAGACCGGATTGAACTCGATACTAATTGCCACAACTTTAATCAAGTAAAGCTAAAGCAAGCGGTTGGTTGAGTAAAGTTGTCGATCGAGTCGCCCGAATTCTTGCCCCCCGTTCTCGTTTGACTCCTACCAGTAAATAGGTTTTGAGACCAACGCCGGGACACTCCTAGTTAATCAAATGTAGAGTTGAGGTAAATACCAAATTGTCTAAGCAAGATTTAATTGAAATGGAAGGGACAGTGACGGAATCCCTGCCCAATGCGATGTTTCGCGTTGACCTAGATAATGGGTTTAACGTCCTAGCTCACATTTCCGGCAAGATCCGCCGCAACTACATCAAAATTCTGCCTGGCGATCGCGTCAAAGTCGAATTGACTCCCTACGACTTGACCAAAGGCAGGATTACTTATCGCCTTCGGAAAAAATAGGCTTAGATAAAACTTTCTAAAAACTAATTCTAAGTTTAATTTAGAGAGAATTTGGTAAAAAGCTTCAAATTTATGCTATAATGCTACGTTTGTAGTGTTGCCGAGAAGGGCGTCAACAACCCACCGGTGTACCGGGTTAAGTCATTGTTACACCGTAAAAGTATCGCTGGGCCAAACTCTGGCGCAGGCGAACTTTACCCAGCAATGGGAGTGGGTGCAAGCGGGCTCCTTCATGAAACAACCCGCACTTTATACAATTTAATCGAGGAGAGGTCTACACCTTGCCCAGCCTCTCCTCCCACCGCTCTACGGGCAGTCCCAGCGTGCCTGTTCTCCGCTAGAGCGGGGTTCTCCAGGCAGGAAGAAAGATGAAAGTTCGAGCATCTGTCAAAAAAATTTGTGAGAAATGTCGCGTCATCCGCCGTCGCGGTCGAGTGATGGTGATATGCACTAACCCGAAACACAAACAGCGCCAAGGTTAGAAAAAACGAAAATTGGGCACTGCACGCAGGTGCATCCTAATTGAACATTGTAGCCAAATAGGAAAACTAGGGAGACAAAAAGTGTGGCACGGATTGCCGGGGTAGACCTTCCACGCGATAAGCGCGTCGAAATAGGTCTGACATACATTTACGGAATAGGCTTGTCGCGGGCCCAAAAAATTATCGCTGCAACAGGCGTAAATCCTGACACTCGCGTTAAGGATTTAACAGAGGCCGACGTGACAGCTCTGCGGGCTCATGTAGAAACCACATACCAAATCGAAGGAGACCTCCGGCGCTGGGAGTCAATGAACATCAAGCGCCTGATGGACATCGGAACTTATCGCGGTCGGCGTCACCGTTTGGGTCTGCCAGTGCGGGGACAACGAACCCGTACCAACGCCAGAACACGTCGTGGCGTCCGCCGAACAGTTGCGGGCAAGAAAAAGGCACCTTCCAAGAAGTAACATCTTTTTGGGAAAAATACGCTGGGGGCTGCTCGCTCCTAGCGCTTCGGGACATTAGTTGAGAGAAACGTTAAAGAGACTAATATGGCGCGACAACAAACAGGCAAGAAATCTGGTGCAAAAAAGCAGAAAAGAAATGTACCCAATGGGGTAGGCTACATCCAGTCTACCTTTAACAACACGATTGTAACTATTACCGACCTCAACGGCGAAGTAATCTCCTGGGCATCGGCAGGTTCCAGCGGTTTTAAAGGAGCTAAGAAGGGAACTCCCTTTGCAGCTCAAACAGCAGCAGAAAGTGCTGCCCGCAGAGCCAACGACCAAGGAATGCGCCAAATAGAAGTAATGGTGAGCGGGCCTGGAGCAGGTAGAGAAACTGCAATCCGGGCGCTGCAAGGGGCGGGACTGGAAATCACCCTGATTAGAGATGTTACCCCAATTCCTCACAACGGCTGTCGCCCTCCCAAGCGGCGTAGAGTCTAAAACGATTTGAGATTTTAGATTTTAGATTTTGGATAATGGCTAACTGCTTAAAGTCAAAAACTAATGGTTCTAACTGTTGCCCCGTCCATCCAAAATCCGAAATCCGTTCAGGGGTATGCTCTGCAATCTAAAATCCAAAATCAAAAATCCAAAGTGGAAAAGGGAGGTCACTCCGTGGCGCAGTTTCAAATTGAATGTATAGAGTCTAACACTGACAAAGACCGCAGTCAGTACGGAAAATTTGTCCTGGAACCGCTCGATCGCGGTCAGGGAACAACTGTTGGGAATGCGCTTCGGCGAGTTCTGCTGTCAAATTTGGAAGGGACGGCAGTAACTTCAGTCCGCATCGCGGGTGTCAATCACGAGTTTGCCACGATCGAAGGGGTACGTGAGGATGTTCTAGAAATTCTCCTGAACATGAAAGAGGTCGTCCTCAAAACTCACTCTCAGCAGCCGCAAATCGGCAGGTTGCGGATTGAGGGGCCTGTCACCGTTACTGCCGATCGATTCGATTTGCCCTCCGAGGTCGAATTGATAGATCGCTCCCAGTACATTGCAACTCTCTCCCCGGGCTCAGTTCTGGAAATGGAATTCAGAATTGAAAAAGGCATCGGATACCGAGCAGTAGACCGCAGTCGCGATGATGGCTCGGCTTTGGATTTCCTCCAAATAGACGCCATCTTTATGCCGATTCGCAGAGTCAACTACAGCGTTGAAGATGCTAGGGTAGGCGGCACGGTCGAGAAAGACCGGCTGATTATGGAAATCTGGACTGATGGCAGCGTGACTCCTCAAGAAGCTTTGAGTCAATCTGCCAACATCCTGGTAGATTTATTTGCACCTCTCAAAGACATCACCCAAGATTCTCTCAAACCAGAGTATCCAGGTGAAGCAGATCCTACTAGCCAAATTCCGATCGAAGAATTGCAGTTGTCAGTCCGGGCTTACAACTGTCTCAAGCGGGCTCAGATCAACTCAGTCGCAGACTTATTGGATTATACCCAAGAAGACTTGCTCGAGATCAAGAACTTCGGGCAGAAGTCTGCCGAAGAAGTGATTGAAGCTTTACAAAAACGCTTGGGCATTACCTTGCCACAGGAAAAATCAGCTAAAAGTTAATCAACGGGTAACGGGTAAAAAAGTTCTGAATTTTAAGTAGGTGAGTTTTTAAGTTAAAGAATTCACCGCTCAAAACTCTCGGACTATCCCGGCGCCCAATTACCAATTACCAATTACCAACTGCCATGCGTCACCGCTGTCGCGTTCCCCAACTCAACAAACCGGCTGACCAGCGCCGCGCTATGCTGCGCTCGCTGACTACCGAATTAATCCGCCACGGTAAAATTACTACCACTCTCGCCCGCGCCAAAGCGCTGCGCCCAGAGGCTGACAGAATGATTACCCTGGCAAAAGATGGCTCATTGGCCGCTCGCCGGCAAGCTATGGGCTTTATCTACGACAAACAGTTAGTACACGCTTTGTTTGAAGCAGCCCAAGAACGGTACGGCTCGCGCAACGGGGGTTACACCCGCGTAGTGCGAACTGTCCCCCGTCAAGGAGACAATTCCGAAATGGCGATCGTTGAACTGGTTTAATTCAATTTTGGGTTGGAGATTTGTGATTTATGACTGACAATCCAAAATCCCCAATCGAAAATCCCCAATCGATACAGCGCGTTGCTCTGGTGATCCAATACCTCGGCACTAACTTTCACGGTTGGCAGCGACAGCCGAACCAGCGTACAGTACAAGAAGAAATTGAAACAGCAATATCGACTGTTCTGGAACGCCCGGTAACGCTGCACGCTGCTGGGAGAACCGATGCGGGAGTTCACGCTGCTGCTCAAGTAGCGCATTTTGATGCCCGCGGCCCAATTCCGGCTCACCGCTGGGCAAGTGTTCTTAACTCTCGACTGGCAAAAGATATTTTAATTCGAGCTTCGGCAAAGGTGGAACCTACCTGGCACGCTCGGTTCTCAGCCAGTTGGCGACGCTATCGCTACACCCTTTATACAGACCCGACCCCTAACTTGTTTGTGCGTCCTTTGGCTTGGCACTGCTATCACGCCCCTGTGGATGAATCTTTGATTCAGACAGCTTTGACACCGCTAATCGGGCGGCATCACCTGGCTGCTTTCCACCGCGCGGGTTCTGCCCGCCCCCATTCGTGGGTGGACGTGCAAGCAGCCGAGTGTCAGCGTTCTGGGCCTCTTATCTATATTGAGGTTCAGGCGAGCGGGTTTCTGTACGGGATGATGCGGCTGCTGGTGGGGTTGCTGGTGCAGGTGGGTCGCGGGGAAAGGCCGATCGAGAATTTCACCGATATCTGGGTCAACGAACGCCGAGAAATGGTAAAATATGCCGCTCCCGCTCAAGGTTTGTGCCTGCTGCGGGTTGGCTATTCAGAATTTCCCTTTCCCCCAGATGTCTGGTACGACACTCAGCCAAAATTAGTCATTAGTCATTAGTCATTAGTCATTAGTCATTAGTCATTAGTCATTAGGTAACTACTAATAAAAAACTAAGGACAACTAACAATTAAAAACTGACAACTGACAACTGACAACTGACAACTAACAACTAACTAACAACAGTTAACTAACAATTAACAACAAACAATGAACAAAACTTACGTCCCTACTCAAGACTCCCTAGAGCACAAGTGGTACGTGGTCGATGCCGCCGACCAGCGGCTGGGCCGTCTGGCAACTGAAGTTGCCATGTACCTCCGGGGGAAACACAAACCGACTTACACTCCTTCTATGGATACCGGCGACTTCGTAATAGTCATCAATGCTGACAAAATCGCTGTTACTGGCAAAAAACGCACCCAGAAAATCTACCGCCGCCATTCTGGAAGACCGGGTGGCATGAAAACAGAAACTTTTGCCAAATTGCAAGCACGTTTGCCCGAAAGAATTGTCGAAGAAGCTATACGAGGAATGCTGCCTCACACTTCTCTGGGCAGACAACTGTTTACTAAACTGAAGGTGTACGCTGGCCCCAACCACCCGCACCAAGCTCAAAAACCAGAAGAATTAATTGTTCACACGATTCCGGGAGGAAATGAGTAATGCAAGCAACAGATACATCGGGCCGCGCTGTGTACTGGGGTACCGGCCGCCGCAAGCGTTCCGTAGCGCGGGTGCGCTTGGTTCCCGGCACTGGCATACTGACTGTCAATGGTAAAGAGGGGGATTTGTACCTGCAATTCAACCCTACTTATTTGGCTCTCGCTAAGGCCCCTCTGGAAACTTTGGGTCTGGAAAATGAGTACGACATTTTGGTAAAAGTCGAAGGCGGTGGCTTGACAGGTCAGGCTGACTCGATTCGCTTGGGTGTCGCTAGAGCACTTTGTCAATTAGACCCTGACAACCGCAAGCCTCTGAAGACTGAGGGCTATTTGACTCGCGACCCGCGGGCCAAAGAACGGAAAAAGTACGGTTTGCGCAAAGCTCGCAAAGCTCCTCAATACTCGAAGCGGTAATCGAGGGAAGTTCGGCAACGGATTTTTTAACGGATGTAACGGATGTAACGGATGTAATGGAAGTTCGGCAACGGATTTTTTAACGGATGTAACGGATGTAACGGATGTAACGGAAGTTCGGATTGACGGATTGACGGAAGAAGGTAGAAAGAAAAGGCAAGAATCATTCAGATTTTATCTGCCTTTTTTTCAATTTTATTTCCGATTCCTAATTCCTGGTTACAAAAGGTATAAGACAAAATTGGTGCTGTTGTTGGTTTAGAAGTCCTGCGGCAGCTAAAATGGTTGTAAAGTCAAAAATTAGAGAGTAAAAAACAATGGCAAAAGATGGCATTCACCCTGAGTGGTATCCCGAATCTCAGGTTTATTGCAACGGGGAACTGGTGATGACTGTGGGTTCAACTAGACCAAAGCTTCAAGTTGATGTCTGGTCGGGAAATCATCCTTTTTATACTGGCACTCAGAAGATTATTGATACTGAAGGTCGTGTCGAGCGCTTTATGCGGAAATACGGCATGAGCGAGGTAGAAATGCCGAAGGCAGATGCTTCCTCTGGACCCCTGAAAATGGAAGAACCCAAAGCAGATGCTTCTAAGGCTGCTGGTAAAGGCAAAAAGAAGAAGTAGCCGGATTGTCATTTGTCCGCAGTTTGTTGAGAGTAGTTCTTTCTACTGGCAACTTACCGCCTTCGGATTTTAGATTTTAGATTGAAGACTTGCTAAGGCTGGCAGTTGAGTTCGATCGAGTAGAGTTTGATCGACATCTATCCTAACTGCTCTTGAGTTCTAAAATCTAAAATCTAAAATCTAAAATCTAAAATCGATCCGCCCTCGGATTGGAGAGTTTAGATTGAAGACTTGCTATGCAGGCAGTTGAGTTCGATCGAGAGTCTATCCCAACTGTTCTTCAAATCTAAAATCTAAAATCTAAAATCTAAAATCTAAAATCGATTGACAAAGGACAACTGACAATGGCTGAATCTTATTTGCTGGATAAATTGAAGTCGGTAGAGCAAACTTTTAATGAGTTGACTCGCCGCATGGCTGACCCGGATGTGGCTAGGGACAATCAAGAGTTTCAACGGGTAGCGAAAGCTCGATCGTCCTTGGAGGAAGTGGTCGATACTTTTGCTCTGTGGAAAACCACTCAGGAAGATTTGGTGGGCGCGCGACAGGTTCTCAAGGAAGCCGCGGGCGATCGAGATATGCAAGAAATGGCGGCGCTGGAAGTTCAGGAACTTGAGGCGAAGCTGGAGAATTTGGAAAGTCGTTTGAAGGTTTTGCTGCTACCCCGCGACCCGAACGATGACAAGAATATTATGCTGGAAATTCGGGCGGGTACTGGCGGAGATGAGGCTAGTATTTGGGCTGGAGATTTGCTGCGGCTGTATTCACGCTACGCTCAAACTCAAGGCTGGCAGGTGAAGTTGGTGAGCGAGTCGCTGGCGGAAATGGGCGGCTTTAAAGAGGTGATTCTGGAAATTACAGGTGACAGCGTTTACAGCAAGCTGAAGTTTGAGGCTGGAGTACACCGGGTGCAGCGAGTGCCTGTGACTGAGGCCGGCGGCCGGGTGCATACTTCGACGGCGACGGTGGCTGTGATGCCGGAGGTGGATGATGTGGAGATTCACATCGATCCGAAGGATATTGAGATGAGTACAGCTCGATCGGGCGGTGCTGGCGGTCAAAACGTGAACAAGGTTGAAACTGCTGCGGATTTGTTTCACAAGCCGACGGGAATTCGGATTTTCTGTACTGAGGAGCGCAGTCAGTTGCAGAATAAGGAGCGGGCGATGCAGATTTTGCGGGCTAAGCTCTATGAGATGAAGTTGCGGGAGCAGCAGGATGAGGTGAAGTCGCGGCGTTTGGCTCAGGTTGGTACGGGTTCACGCTCCGAGAAGATTCGCACTTACAACTACAAGGACAATCGGGCTACGGACCACCGTTTGGGGGAGAATTTCTCGCTCAATAGTGTTTTGGAAGGGGATATTGAGGCGATTATTCAAACTTGCATTTCTCAGGATCAGCAGGAACGTTTGGCTGAGTTGGCTGCTTCTACTAATTGATGGAGTGATGGGGGACTAGGCGCATTGTTTGCTCAGCCTCAGTTCCCTTGTTACGCGGGAGATATGGTTGAGTAGAGCCTCCCAAATTGCGTCGGCGATCGCCACTGGATATTTGAAATGTTCGAGGTCGTATTGTACAATGACTTCTAGAGGTGCTAGGATTTGCTGCTTTCGACAACTGGCAATTGCTGCGATCGCCTCTTGTTGCCATCTGGCAAATAGTCTGTAGCTGAAAAAGGAACTGCATTTTTGTCCTTTCTTGTTCAGGTAAACGACTATTACTTGATGTTGTTTGGGGTAGACTTTCACTATGTGTTTTACAGGCATTCTCAGGGCTTCGGCTGCTTCTATGTTGGAGATTTGCCAGCACTGGGGTTTTAGCCAACCGGAGGCTGTGAGGCTTTGACGGGTGCCGCTGGGCTTGTGAGTTTTTAGATTGCGTCTCTTGGTCATTTTTACTTTCCCTGATGTCTGTCTTCGGTTTCAAAGTTTGATCGGGCTGTCCCCTTATGTTGGGTTCCTCGCTCAGAACCATTTGTTTAGCGACTCCTTGGGTCTATCAAAAGTTAAGTTGTAATTATTAGTGTACTTGCAATTCTCTTTTGTGTCAAGTATAATTATGAATTGCAAGTGGAAAATTTAGGAGTTGGGAAGTAAACTGAGTTATGTGGGATTAAGTAGTGACGGCAGTTGTGAACGCAGAAGCTAAGAAAAAATTGATCGAGATTGTCAAACTAGCTCGCGGTTCGATGAGTCAGCGGGCATTCGGCAAGCTTCTGGGCGTCTCTGCGACTGCGGTTCAGTTGTGGGAAAAAGGTCAGAGCATCCCAGATACAGAAAATTTGGCTCAGATTGCTGTGAGGGCCGGGTTTACACTTGAAGAGCTGCTCGCTCATCTGGAAGGCAAACCCATGCTTGAACCGGTAGATACTAACGATCTGCTGAAAAAAATTCAATGTATACCAATTAGTGAGTTAGCCGTGGTTGGTAGAGCGGTGATGGATAGACTCGCGGCGGCGGCTGAGTCGTCTGGGAAATATAGTTGATGTATCACTTCGTAAGTAGACTGGTAGATACGGTTGAGTAACCTTCGAGTCGTGAACATCCAAAATAGACAAAAACTTAGCGAAATCATCAAAACTGCTCGCGGAACAATGAGTAATATCATGTCCGGTCGATCAACCATGATTAAACTTTTGCCTCTGGCCACCCAGAGAAATGAGTCTAATACCAATTCACTATGAAGCTGCATTTAATATAACGCTAAGGATATAGTTCCAACCAGAAAGACATCAACCTCATTTAGTGTATCTTCATAGTAAATTGGTATAATCAGTTGCGATTAACTCAAGTATTTTTGCAGGTGGGTTTGGTAGAATTGAGGCAGCATTTTAATCGCGGTCTTGTTGAAATAATAAGACCTTATTTTTTACCATAATCTGGAGGCTGAATTAAGGTTTATTTTTTGGCGAAAAAAGTCTGTTGTCAATAAGCTGGGAATTTTTTCACCTTGTCTGAGTCCTATAACCCTTAATTCATCTTGGTTTGGGGGCGCTTGTCGCCCCCTGAAAGCGGATAGATTCGCTGCATCGGCTGAAGCTGCTGGGAAATGAGTATTAGATAAATTTATCTGTAAACTAGGAGTTGTGTTTATCTGACGAGTAATACTGTGGACGCTGAAGCTAGGAAAAAATTGAGCAAAGTTGTGAAGCTAGAGCGTGGCGACCTGAGTTTTAGCGCTTTTGGTAGGTTATTGGGAGCCTTTGGGGCTGCTGTTCAGTATTGGGAAAAAGGAGAGGTTATCCCCGATATGGTGGCGGATGTACGCGAATTAACGCAGATAAATGTTGACATGATTTACCCACCGGGTGTGAGAGGGAGTATTTAAGGGGGATTTGGTATTACTCAACTATCGCCCCATCTAAGCTTGTTTTTCTTAAATCTGTTCTCGCTAAATTTGCACCTCTTAAGTCAGCACCTGTTAAGCAAATATTGCTTAAATCTGCATAACTCAAATCAGCACCTCTGAGATTAGCATCCGATAAATTCGCTCCTGATAAATTCGCCCTCACAAGTTGCGATTTACTCAAATTGCTGCCACTCAAATTTGCCGATTGCATCTGTGCTGCTATTAAGTTAGCTTTACTTAAATTAGTGTCGCTGAGGTTAGCCAAATTCAATTTAGCATAACTCAAATCAATGTTTTCCAAGCAAAGTTGGCTCAATTGCGCGCATCGCAAGTTGGCATTAATAAAAAATCTGTCTCCAATCGCATAACGGCGCAGCAATTGGTCAGCTTCCAGCCGAATTAAAACAGGTTCGCAAGTATTTTGGTAGCACCACGATGTCTCCAGCAAACGGGCGGCTGCTTCAATTGCTACCTTGTCGCATTTAGGGAGCACCAAACTATTGCACCCATCCCACTCACCGTTGAGCATGAATGCCATCTCAGAAGCTGCTGCACTTGAGTCGCATAGCAAAACGGTTTCGGGTTTGGGTTGCAGCCAATTAATTAAGGCGATCGAACTCTTGTTTTTCAATGTAGATTCAGGATTGGTGTGTCTTTCTTAATTATAGGTAAAAATATTGAAAACAGTATGCACAAATTCGCGGCGGCTTCAGAGAATGAATTAATTGTGTTTGGTGCAGCCAGACCAGGATACCGCGATGCAGAAATTGCTCGCTGGATTGAATTTATGCAGGGGCATAATATCAAGCAAGTTTGCTGCTTGCTGGCTCAGACCCAACTCATCCGCTACACTGACTTACTGGGAACATATAGGAACATCTTTGGGTGCGATCGAGTTTGCTGGGCACCGATTCCAGACTTTGAATTGGTCGATCGCGATATTTTAATCGATCGAATATTACCGTTTTTGGAATCTGCAAATAGCAAAGGCGAACGGGTGGTAGTTCACTGTTCTGGGGGGATCGGACGTACAGGTCAGGTTTTGGCTGCTTGGTTGGTCAGCGGGCGGGGATTGTCTAACAAACAGGCGATCGCAGCAGTAAAAAAAACCGGCAGAAATCCCTATGAAGCAGCGATCGTAGCTTGTTTGAAAGGTCGAAACCCCTGGCTAGTGGTTGAAGAACTTAATGCTCTATTAGATGATTGTCGCCTTGCTGCGAGAAATGATATATAGCACTATACCAACTATATATATGTGCCAATTGAGTAACTCCTAAAAGATTTAAAAGACTCAGCTTCCTACGATCGAACTCAGGCATCGCACAAATGAGTGTTTTGGCTGTCACCCTTAGCCTATCCCCTGGCGTTTTTGCGAATATTACAGAACAAATAATGCACTTACAGCAGCGCAAGATCCTTAAAGCAACGGCGCGTTAACTCGATTCTTGCGGATCAGGGTAAGAGCATCTCAATCACGCTTGACAAAAGGACTCAGAAGAATCTAATATATTGTCAGTCAAACAAGAACGG
>NZ_JAUBQU010000053.1:0-42253 GCF_036701435.1 Microcoleus sp. Pol12A5 | reverse complement strand
AAAGTGCTGCTGCTAGACGAACCTTTTGGAGCATTAGATGCTAAAGTCCGCAAAGAATTGCGATCGTGGCTGCACAACCTTCACAAAGAAGTTAACATCACCACAGTTTTTGTGACTCACGACCAAGAAGAAGCTATGGAAGTAGCCGATGAAATTGTGGTGATGAACAAAGGTAGAGTCGAACAAGTTGGCACTCCTGCTGAAATTTACGACAAACCTGCATCAGCTTTTGTGATGAGTTTTATTGGGCCTGTCAATGTGCTGCCGAATGCTGCGGGTTTGTTCGCCAGCAACGGCACAACGGCTCACAATAACGGAGCAGCCCATTCTGATTTAGTGTTTTTGCGTCCCCACGATGTGGAAATTCAAACTAAGCCGCAGTCTGGTTTTGCATTAGCAACAGTCAGTCGCATCATTCATTTAGGGCGGGAAATACAAACCGAGTTACTGTTAGAATCGGAGCAGGTAGTAACAGCTTACGTGAGTCGCGAGCGCTTCGATTCTTTACAGTTAACGCGAGATCAGCAGGTTTACGTCAAGCCCAAACACGCCATGACTTTTCCTGCCTATTCAATTTAAATCAGCGACTGCATCTTACTCAAAATACTATCCGGGATCTTCTACAAAACACTGCTCCCACATCGTTACCAGGCTCGTGCCTGGTAATGCTGTCTCGTGGCTCTAAATCGGAGGCAGAGCCTCCTGAAATTCATTCCCAGGCAGAGCCTGAGAACGAGAAAAACGAGAAATCCCAGGGTCTGCCTGGGAACGAGAACTAGAAACAAGATAGGTGAAGAATATGACTGCTAACAAATTCTTGAATTTAGCAACTAGCACTTTACTTAGTTATCGCCGTTACATCCAGGCAGGATTAACACTTTGTGCAGGATTGGGACTGTCTGCGATCGCCTCTTCAGTTGCGTACAATTGGGAATATAAATCCATGCAAGCCGAACTGCAAGACCGGCTGGACAAAATAGCTACAGACATTCAGAGAGATGTTAGCGGCAATTTAGAAATAATTCGGGCGGTGGGAGCATTTTACAGCGTATTTGACGGCGTTAAAAAACCCGAAATTAATACATTTGTTGGTCCTGCCCTGTACCGCCATCCGAGCCTTAAGGCGATCGCTTGGCTGCCCCGTGTTTCTGACTCTCCGCAATTCCTGACTGATGAAATAGATTTAGGTTTAGATTTGACTGCCAATCGGCCAGCATTAGAAAAAGCCGCCAAAAGACAAGAAATTATCGCGACTGACCGTCAAAAATGGTCTTCACAAAATCAACCAAGCGTATTCGTATTTCTACCAATTTTTAGTCAAATTTCTTCTGACAATACCCCAGAATTGTCGCCAAATTTACTTTCTAGAAACCCAGAAAATTTGAAAGGTTTTGCTTTCGGTATTTTGCTCGTTGATGCTATTGTGAAGTCGGCTTTGCAGGAAACTCAACTCAACTTTGTTAATGTGTATCTTCAAGATGCTATGGCTCCTGAAGCGGAAAGATTTCTCGCTTTTTACGAAGCAAAGACTAAAAGGATCGTCACCGACGAAAACATTAAAAATCAACTCCAAATTGGGGAAAGAGCTTACTGCCCGGATGGCAGCAGTTGCACCCGCATTCTCAATATTGAAAATCGCAGGTGGTTGCTGCAACTGCGGTTAACGCCAGAGTACATTAATCCTCTAAGATTTTGGCGTTCTTTGACGGTTTTAATTTTTGGGACAATTTTAACTTTGGCGGCGACACTTTATCTAATGAGCTTGTGGAATTATACCGCTTTAATTGAAAAAATAGCAGCAGAACGCACGGCTAAATCTCAAAGGCTAGAACAAACTTTGCAAGAGTTGCAGCAAACTCAAAGTCAACTGATTCAGCAGGAAAAAATGTCTAGTTTGGGCTTATTAGTCGCTGGTGTCGCCCACGAAGTGAACAATCCTATTAGTTTTATTTACGGCAATATCCACCACGCCAGCGCATATACTAGCGATTTGTTAGAGTTGGTAAAACTATACCAAAAACAATATTTACACCCTCCATCGGAAATTTCCGAGTATTTAGAAAAGGTTGACTTTGACTTTCTCAGCAAAGATTTGCCGCAACTGCTGTCTTCGATGAAAATCGGAGCAGATCGCATTGTTCAAATCGTCCAATCTTTGCGGAATTTCTCTCGCTTAGATGAAAGCGAAATGAAACCTGTCAACATTCATGAAGGTATTGACAGCACTCTGCTAATTCTGCAAAGTCGCCTGAAAGCTACAGGCGATCGCCCGCCGATCGAGATTGTTAAAAACTACGGCAATTTACCTTTGGTAGAGTGCTATGCCGGACAATTAAATCAGGTGTTTATGAATATTCTGGCTAATGCGATCGACGCCCTTGAGAGTTACAACTTCGAGCGCGGGCCCAAAGCAGCGAAAGCCAATCCGATCGCGATCGCCATAACCACAGAATATTCACTCCCTGACAAAATAATTGTGCGGATATCTGATAACGGCCCCGGTATGGCAGAAAATGTCAAAAAACGGCTGTTCGACCCCTTCTTTACGACTAAACCAGTAGGAAAAGGGACAGGATTGGGACTGTCCATCAGCTATAAAATTGTCGTAGAAAAGCACAAGGGTGCGCTGCGCTGCGATTCGACACCGGGATTGGGGACGGAATTCTCGATCGAGATTCCGCTGCGGCAAGAAGTCAGACAAGCTGTACCGTTTGTTTCGCGGAAAATATCCGAGGCAGCTTAGAAAGGGCTGGGGAAGGAAAATTTTTTTCTCATTAACTACTGTAATTCGGTCGGATTATAGTATTATATGTAATAATGCCACAATCAATACTGCTTTATGCAGCTTAAACCGTTGGCACTGCCGATACTCTATAACCCAAACACGGCGAGAGTAAATATGTTCAGTGACTTGCAAATTATTTACGAACGCGACCCTGCGGCGCGCAACTGGCTGGAAGTATTATTTTGCTATCCCGGACTGCCAGCACTTTTTTTGCACCGGATAGCACACTGGCTTTATTTTGCTGGCCTGCCGTTTGTACCGCGCTTGATTTCCCAACTAAGCCGCTTTTTAACAGGTATTGAGATCCACCCAGGAGCAAAAATTGGTAGGGGCGTGTTTATCGACCACGGCATGGGGGTGGTAATTGGCGAAACTGCGATCGTTGGAGATTATGCTGTCATTTATCAAGGAGCCACAATTGGCGGCACGGGTAAAGAAATAGGAAAACGGCATCCGACGCTGGGAGAAAATGTAGTTGTGGGAGCCGGTGCTAAGGTTTTAGGCAATATTCAAATTGGCAATAATGTTCGGATTGGTGCGGGTTCGGTAGTGCTGCGGGATGTCCCTAGCGATTGCACTGTTGTGGGAATTCCCGGCCGCATTATCTCTCGAAAAAAGCAGGTGGAAGATCCTCTAAATTCTCAAGGCTTACCGGATTTGGAAGCTCAAGCGATTCGAGCTTTGTTCGATAGAATTAAGGATTTAGAAGAGCAGGTGGATTTTTTAAAATCTCAATTATCTCCGCTCAAAACAACTCAATCAGAGCAAGCAGAGGTCGAAAAACATGAATTATTCCTGTCTTCGGATTTATTCATTACACAGTTTTTAGACGGTGCCGGAATCTAGTAAAGCTTTAATTTATATAGATTTTTGCCAACCACACTATCCTGCTGTCATTGGACAAACTAACTTTTATTCTTTCAGTAACTGGCTATGACTATTGCTTCTCTTTCCACTAAAACTTTTGATGAAACGAGCAGACATATATTTTCTCGTCGCTCGCACTTGCCCAACAGAAGCAATGCTCTGTGGCGAATTGAAAGTGGAGTAGTGCGAACTGTAACGTGGCTTGAAGATGGTACAATTATCACCTTGGGATTGTGGGGGCCTGGTGATACGATCGGCAAAGCGATATCAAAATGCGAGCCTTTTCAAATTGAATGCCTAACTAAAGTCGAGGCAATTTTACTATGTGGCGAACGCTGGCTAAATAAAGATATTTTGCTCACTCACATTCAGCAGGCTGAAGATTTTATGGTAATGCGAGGTTACAAAAGAGTTGATTTTATGCTCTATCAACTATTAAATTGGCTGGCTAAGAGGTTTGGTTCTGAGGTAGAGCGAGGACATCTGATCGATATGATTTTAACGCATCAGGATATTGCAGAAATTATCGGTACAAGTCGCGTAACTGTCACTCGAACCCTAGGTCATTTTGAGCAGCAAGGCTTGATAGATCGTCTCCCACTCCACCGGATTATTCTGCAACCTTCTGAGGTGTGGCACTACGAAATATAAAATAACGATATTAACAGTTAACTGTTAACCTTTTTAACCCCAGATATTGTATCCTCTTTTTTCACAAAAACTTCTAGGGAGTTTGTGAGATATTTTTGATTTGCTATGGATCCCTACTAGCTTTTGGCTGCAATGTCGGCGCTTTTTTTAGTGGCATTGCTTCCATCAGCGGGCAAGGTTGGCTGTCGATTGCTGCTGATGAAGTGGGTAGTGTTGCCCGAATTATATTTGCGATCGCTCCTCGGACTCCAGAATTTAAAGAACAAAACTACTGTTTGCCTATAGACATTAAGTATTTAATCGTGTAGTCTGTTAAATTAAGTAAAGAGAGTTTGGGCTCGCTACTTAAGTGCGATGCCCAAATACGGGCAAAAAACTCTCTAAATAGTGTGATTGTTACCATTGGCAAAAATTAGTGCCATAGCGAAATCTTATAGATATTCCTGGCAAATATAATCGGATTGCATTTGCACTTCTTGCCAGCGCATTACGTTAAGTTTTGCGCTCAATTCACCAGAAACTCAAACAACAAAAGGAACTCTCGTTAATGTGGTACCATCGTCGAAAAGATAAAATTTTGTTTCCTTCGCAAAAAAACAATCCTGCGGCAGGTTTTTCTCTGAAGCCAGCAAAGTTGCTGGAACCGTCCCTGTTCAAAGTTTTTACTTTATTTTTTGCAATAGGTTTAGGCTTGAGCTGGTTAATCCCTCAGCCTGCAATCAGCCAGGCAAAACCAAAAGATGTCGAACTTACCTTAGTTTCCTTTTCTGTTACCAAATCCGCCTACGAAAAGATTATTCCCGGCTTTGTAGCCAAGTGGAAACGAGAAAACAACCAGAATGTCACTATCAGCCAAAGCTACGGGGGTTCAGGTTCTCAAACCCGTGCTGTGATTAGCGGTTTGGAAGCCGATGTCGTACACTTAGCCTTAGCTTTTGATACCGATCGCATCCAAGAAGCCGGTCTAATTAAATCGGGTTGGGAGCGAGAAGTGCCAAATAGCGGGATTGTGAGCAAATCAGTCGTGGCATTAGTAGCGCGGGCCGGAAATCCCAAAAAAATACAAGGCTGGGCCGATTTAGCCAAACCCGGTATCAAAGTAATTACTGCTAATCCTAAAACCTCTGGTGTCGCGCGGTGGAATTTCTTAGCTTTGTGGGGTTCGATAACTCGAAACGGAGGAAACGAACAAGCAGCCCGCACCTTTGTCAGCCAGGTTTATAAAAACGTGCCCGTGCTTCCCAAAGATGCCCGCGAAGCATCTGATACTTTCTACAAACAAAACCAAGGGGATGTGCTGATCAACTATGAAAATGAAGTTTTGTTGGCGAAACAAAAGGGCGAAGCTGAACCTTTCATCATCCCCCAAGTGAATATTTCCATTGACAACCCCGTGGCTGTAGTTGATAAATACGCAGCCAAGCACGGAACTACTAAGGTGGCGGAAGCTTTTGTGAAATATCTTTACACGCCTGAAGCTCAGCGAGAATTTGCTAAAGTGGGTTTTCGACCTGTTAACTCCACGGTAGCCGGACAATTTAGCAGTCAGTTTCCCAGAATTGGTAAACTGTTTACAGTCAGTGATATGGGTGGCTGGAAGGGGGCACAAAGCAAGTTCTTTGGTGACGGTGCAATCTTCGATCAAATTCAGAATAGTCTGGGCAACAGATAATTTGTATCAAATGTGCGTTAATTAAATTTTCTCATCGACTCGTCAATAAGTTCAAAAGCAAGTGCGATCGTCGCACTTGCTTTTTTCTTTGTGTTTATTTCTTTCTTCTCACTGCCAACAGATGCGATATCTCGCACCTGTTGACTGCCGTTAAGTAGGTGAGTATGAATAAACTTAACGGTGAGACAGCATATATCCACCTACCTCTTAGCAGTTACTTGAAGGGGGTGGTATTGCCTGTAAAATACTCGCTCCCTGCAACATTTGAGACTTTCGGGATCTACCCGCTTTTGGGTATTCCCAAGACGGTGCAAAGGGCGGAACCAAGAAGGGGCAAGCTTTCCACCCACCCTGTACCCCCACGCCGAGCATCAGGCAGTTTCCGCCCCTGTGTCCGTGTTGCTCGTAATACCGACAGTGCCGACAGCTTAAACTTACATTGACGTTGCTCACGGGATTTCTCCAACCGTTTTTGTAATAAAAATATACTAACACCTGTACACCTACCGGAATTGTGTACTATTGTATAATGTACAATTTAAACTCGATCGCCAGTGGG
Source organism: Microcoleus sp. Pol12A5 (assembly GCF_036701435.1). NCBI lineage: Bacteria > Bacillati > Cyanobacteriota > Cyanophyceae > Oscillatoriales > Microcoleaceae > Microcoleus > Microcoleus sp. Pol12A5. The sequence goes on along the minus strand of NZ_JAUBQU010000053.1, from coordinate 35,719 downwards.
GAATGTGGAACTATCTTCTAGAGTAGAATATGCCCTGTTAGCGCTCTTGGAACTGGCGAGCCACTACCCGAAGGATTCGCCCCTAACAGTAAACGAACTTACTGCTTCTCAAGAGATACCGGAACGCTATCTAGACCAAATTCTTGCCGTGCTGCGGCGTGCGAGTATCGTCCAAAGTCTGCGGGGCGCTAAAGGCGGTTATTTGCTGGCAAAAGAGCCTTGGCAGATTACTTTGCTAGAGGTGTTTTCGACACTCGAAGGCGACGGCAGTGCCCCGACTCAAAAAGTTTCGGAATCTGTAACAATAGAAAAAACTGCGGTGCTAGAAATCTGGCAGGAAGCTCAACAGGCATCTTGGGCTGTTTTGGGCAAATACACATTACAAGATTTGTGCGAACAGCGGGATGTTCGCAAACAAGCACATCCCATGTACTACATTTAAAGGGAGAGAAATTAAGCCATGAGAATTGCTAAGGATGTTACAGGAATAATTGGCAGAACTCCTTTAGTTCAGCTCAATAAAATTCCCCAAGCCGAAGGAGTAGTTGCTCATATAGTAGCAAAATTGGAAGGGATGAATCCGGCTGCTTCGGTGAAAGATCGGATTGCGGCGAGCATGATTCAGGCGGCAGAAGATGCGGGGCTAATTCAACCGGGGAAAACTATTTTAGTTGAACCGACTTCAGGCAATACTGGAATTGCTTTGGCAATGATCGCGGCGGCGAAAGGCTACAGTCTGATTTTAACAATGCCGGATACGATGAGTTTAGAGCGCCGATCGATGTTAAAGGCTTACGGAGCTCGGTTGGAATTAACTCCGGGACATGAAGGGATGTTAAGCGCGATCGCCCGTGCGGAAGAAATTGTAGAAGAAACCCCCGATGCTTTCATGCTGCAACAGTTTCGCAACCCCGCTAATCCGAAAATTCACCGGGCAACCACGGCCGAGGAAATTTGGGAAGATACAGAAGGTAAAGTAGATTTTTTAGTGGCTGGAGTTGGCACCGGCGGCACAATTACTGGAGTTGCTGAGGTAATTAAACAGCGCAAACCGAGTTTTAAGGCGATCGCAGTTGAACCAGCCACCAGCGCCGTGCTTTCTGGAGGTAAATCTGGTGCTCACAAAATTCAAGGGATTGGTGCAGGATTTATTCCGGAAGTGTTGAAACCCGAGTTAATTGATGAGGTGATTGCAGTTAGCGACGCAGATGCGATCGCCTACAGTCGCCGACTAGCCAGAGAAGAAGGATTGTTGTCAGGAATCTCAGCAGGCGCGGCTTTGTTTGCAGCTATTCAAGTCGGCAAGCGTCCCGAAAATGCAGGAAAATTGATAGTTTTTGTGCAGCCTTCTTATGGCGAACGCTACCTCAGTACAGTGCTGTTCAAAGACTTAGAATTGCCGACAGTCAGCGAACTCGAAGCATTAGTCAGCAATTATTAATACGTAGTAGGGGCGATCGTTATTACTGCGACATTGCTATTAGTTTAACCCGAAAGACCGGCAGGGAATTAATTCCCTGCCGGAGTGTACCGAAAGCGTATATTTGTTTACAGCAATACTCCTGACCTTACCCTAGTTTTCAAACTTGATACAACTTCCAACTCGCCATTGCCAACATTCCGTAAATCACAAACTTTAGCGGGCGTTGAGGCATAATTTGGCAGAATTTAGCCCCTACCAAAACTCCAGGCACCGAACCCAACCAAATTGGCACAACTAAACCCCAGTTTACTGTTCCGAGGCTGAGGTGTCCCAGAGATGTAAACATCAATAAAATTGCCGCCTGAGAAATATCTGTCCCCACCAATTTAGAAGTATCCAGGCGGAAAAAAGCAATCAGCAACAGTGCAAACATCGAACCGGAAGACACGCTAGTGATTCCAACTATGCAGCCTAAAATTGCTGCCGCACTCACAGTACAAATACGACCATAATTAGTATTTAAGTCCCATTCAGGGGGCGAAGGCAATTTAAAATTAGGGAAAAAAGTTTTGACCGCTAATTGGAGCAGCGATAAAGCGACAATTAGGGCGATCGCTACTCCGAGAACGCGCAGCAATATGCTGTCTAAGTCCTGAATTCCGCTGGATTTGATGCACTGTAAAATCCACACCCCAGTCAGCGAACCGGGCACGCTGCCCAAAGCCAGCCACTTAACTACTTGCAAGTCTAGGGTTTTTTGCTGCCAGTGTTTAAAGCCGCCAACAACTTTCATCAGTGTAGCAGCTACGACATCCGAACTAATAGCAATTGATGCCGGAACCTGGAAAACAAAAATTAACATTGGGGTGATGAGCGACGCTCCGCCAACTCCGGTCAAACCAACGATAATGCCAACAAAAAAGCTGAGAAAGGATAGTAATAAGTAGTTCACTGTTATGCCCAAAAACTGTGTATTTAAGCGCTGCCAACCAACAAATAGATAACTTGGGCGGCTCCTGCCACACAGCAACACAGGCAAAATCTTACTCGCATTTCAATATTTGTTACCCGAACTTTTGCTATTCAACGCTTAATTTTTTTCGTGTTTAGCTACAATATTCTAGGTTGAACTCAGTAAATGCAATTAAACAAAGCTACAAGAAAATGTAGTGTAAAAGCTCCCTGATTTTATTATATTTACCTGTGTAACTGATTAAAAACCCTCGATAAATTGATGGTTTATGTTCAGCCTTCTACCTTGAAGTGACTATGGTCATAGGTAAAACAGAGCTGAGGTTAACCGACTCTTTGCCGGCAAAGTAATCTGGAGTATCGAGAACATTAAAATGAATCAATGCCACAACGACAATGGTGAAGGCGGTTGAGGAAACTAAACCCGTCAATAACTCTTTTTTGAGGTTTTTTTCCTTGGGTTTGTCTGTAAAAAGATCTACAGCCCCAAATTGCATCAACAGAATTCCAGCAATATTGGAAAGCCAGTAGCCGACAATTGTGCCAGGAAACAGTAAATCTGGGGAAAGCCCACTACAGATATACCCAAAGGCGTAGGCAATTGGCAGATTGAAAAATATGTCGTTCCACCAACACAGCGGTGATAGCAAATATCCAATTCCCAGAAGTAACCCGCCTCTGATTTTTTTAAACCAGATTTCCTTAAAACCCTTAGCTTGTGGCAACTGTTGGGTCAGTTGTCCTGCAAGCTGGTACTCTTGACTGACTTTTTTAGCGTTTTCCACGATAATAGCTCATAACTTGATCGACTTACCGTAGTTTAGCAGCAAAGCTGACTTATGTCTAGTAAATCAATCGAGTTACCGTATTTTGTTGTTGATCGGCTCAATCTACTTTCTTTCGGGTACAAAAATATCGATGAGGGAGAGGTTGTTGAGAATGCTGGCTGGTGTCTGTTTAGACTGAGATCGAGAAATTGAAAGCTTCAGGCAAATGCTTGACAGTTTGCCAAAGATATGCAGTATCGATGCCCCAGTAATATTGCAGGTAAACGAGCAAAAGCCCGATCGCGACTGTCACGCCGAGCAATTTAGGGACTATTTTCGCGACAGTCTCCAGCACTACGAATGCTGCCCAGACAGCAGCACCTAAGATGAGAATGGAAGCGATCGTGGCAACTGTATCGTTGTTCATAATTAACTCCTGTTGACAATCAATCGGGTATGACAGAACTACTTGGGCCCAGGGCGGCTGCCAAAATCGAATAAATTACTCCAATTCCCAATAAGCCCACAGCAAAACTGAAAAATAAAACCATGGCGTCTGGGGGATTGTAGGTATCGCGGTCAATTTGGTGGCGAACGGTGAAGTAATGCTTAGTTGAGATTAAGACTGTCACCCAACCTATTAGAGAGAAGATTAAACCCAACTTCCACCCCATCGCCTGACGGTAATTTACGGGCATTTGCACGACGCGAAGTCGGATGATGACGACGCCAAAAGCCATGAGGGCGATCGCTGCCCGCATCCAGGCTAAGAAGGTGCGCTCATTTGCCGATCGATCGATCGCCCGCGACAGATTTGCCTGCTGTAGTTTCTCATCATCTACTTGCATCGGTTTGAACGATAATTGCACGCGATCGAACTCTTTAATATTCATATTAAACCGCCACCGTTATTCAGGTGCCATCAAACCAAATGAGCTAGAAGGAACGGTGAACATATAATAAATTACCCCAGCCCCTAGGATTGCGATCGCGAGGCTGAAAAGAATTACCCAGCGATCGGTAGGTTCATAAGTATCGTAATCGATATCGTGACGGACGCCAAAGTAGTGCTTAGTTGAGAATAACACCGTCAGCAAACCCACTGCTGAAAAAAGCAAACCCAACTTCCAGCCATTGCCGGGAGTTGGGAGTAGAGGGGGATGAAAGGTGCGAAGGCGCACAATAACTACGCCAAAACCCATCAGGGATATTGCTGTCCGCATCCATGCTAAATAAGTGCGCTCGTTTGCCAAGTGATCCCGAACCCGCGACGGATTGGGTCGCTTAGTCTTTTCTGTATTTACTTTGGTGGATTTCCAATTTAATAGCATAGATTAACCTTTTAATTTTAATGGGAAATAAGAAGGTAAACCGATATATTTTCGCTTGGATGATTATCCGCCGGGGATTGCTCCCCGGCGGGATTTTGCATTGCAACGGGCTTTAAACAGCCGATCGCATTACAACTTCACCAAAACTAATCATTTTCCTCAGTAGGTGCGTTGGGAACTTGCGTATCTATGTAAGCCTGAGTCACGTCAGGAACAAACCAATTCGCGTCCCCAGGCTGGAAAACCTTAGCAGTAGGAACGTTGAATTCTACAGCCCCCGTATCGGGATTAGCTCTGGCTACAACTTGAGTTCCGTCAACTATCTTAACAGCTAGACCCCCAGTCAATTCTTCGGAAGGTTGATCGGTCGCCCTTAAATCGGTTGCTTTGATATCACTGGGGAGAAAAATTCCATCGCAATCCCATTTATGTTCAGTTGTTTGGCCGTCAGCTAGAAAATAAAGGGCATTGTCGTAAGTAGAAGAAGCGGCTTTTTTGCCTTTCGGGCCGTAGACAGCCAGGGTTTTTCCGGTCTCGTTGCGGCACTGACCCCAAGGTTTTCCCGTTTCTAAAGTGTATTTTTGAAACTCCAATTGAGCGATTTTTTTCCGGAGTTCCTCAGGGGTATAATTCTGGGCGCTATCGGGTGCGTCTTTCGCTGCCTTGAGAGTGTTCAGAGCTTCAGTCACCTCTATGTAGTCGGGATTGCTCGCATATCTCGGCGTTTTTGGAGCGTCAGCCCAGGATGGGGGAACGAATACTAAATTGGCGGCCATTACCAACAGCACTAAAACAAATTTGAAGATTTTCACAATTTTTCTCCTTTTCTCGGTTGTCAGGTTTTTTCCAACTTTCTGTTTGCTTGCTATCTTAGGACTTAGGCAAAAACGATATCTCTTTAACTGGTTTGGCTGAGAAACCAAATTTTGCAGGATCTAAAAATCTGGTGGTTTAGGATTAGACCTATTGTCAAAGTTGAGCGGCGTGGGGTAGTGGCGAAGTGTTCGGGCGATATTTTAAGGATTACTCCTCAAGTTTTTAGCTGAGTTTGATTCACCACTACACTATTATTGAAATGAAAGGTATATTCTTGCCTAAGTCTGGCAATTTGCTAGCTCACAAGATGGCTTGAACTTTCGTAAAAATTCGAGGCTAAATTAGTTTGAAGCTGCTTTTAGCTCGGTTAATTAGTTCATTATTAACTTAGCATAATAGGTGATATATGGCAAGTAATTTAGACACTATTTTAAGGAAAAAATTGGCAAGGTAAAAATGATGAGTTAGAACTTATGAACTCCATAAAAATTATCTACCTATAGAGGGATGGAAGTTGCGGAACCGGGGCTAATTCCTAGTTAGAGTGAAACGCCGGAAGCAGCCGATAACTACCACTTTCAATCAGAATGAATATTCCCAAACCAATCAATACAAAAGGGACAACAGCCTTGGTATAGCGAGTCAAAATATGAGCGATCGCCCTTTGGCGAGTTAATCGGTAAGCGACATAAGACCAAACACCTACCATCACCGAGAAAACCGCCAAAATCACCACCAAGCTCGGCAAATCGCTGCTAGCAAACAGCGGCAAATAAATGCCGATGTTGTCTCCCCCGTTGGCCACTGTTACCGCAGCCACATTCAAAGTTTGGGGATTGAAAAGATTGACGAGTTTTGACAGTAAAGATGAGTTAGATTGACGGTTAAATTCGCCAGAGACGGCTTGTACGTCATTTTCCTGATTTTCTCTCTTGACTAAGTGACTGATGCCGATCGCGATCGGAACCAAACCCAGCAAGCCAATCCAAGCTTTCGGCACAATTAAACCGCCAAAAAAACCGGGCAAACTAGCAGCGATGAGTGCTGCAAATCCGAGGTACTTACCGAAAAAGATATGCCGGGGACGGAAAGTATCATTTACCTGGGCGAAGAACAGCATCGAAATCACCATATCGTCGATATTGGTTGCGGCAAAAGATGTAATCCCGGCAATAATCGCTGCTGCAATCCAATTCATGTGCTGTCCCTGCAATTTTTCTAAACTTCTGTTTCGCTGGCGTTACTTCTACTCATAGTTATCAAACAGAAACAGCAACCAACTAAAGATATTATACTTAAAGTTGGGCTTGCCAGAGTGCCGCTTTTCACCAGAATCGCCATTCCCAATCCGATCAAGACAAAAGGCACAATCTGATTGCCGTAGCGAGTCAAATTATCCGCAATCGCCCGCATCTGAATTAACCGATAAGCAGCGTAGCACCAAACGCCCACCATCCCGAAGAATACAGTGAGAACCACCGCCAAACTTTCTAAAGTATTGCTAGCAAAAAGCGGCACATATATGCCGATATTGTCGCCCCCATTTGCCACCGTCACCGCTGCTACGCTGTAAGTTTGAGGAGACAGAAAACTGCTAAAAAAAGATTTCTCAGATTGCTCTAATTCTGCCTCAGCTTCCGAATTGTCAGTTTCGGAATTCAGCAAGCGGCTAAGCCCGATCGCAATTGGCAGCAAACCCAGCATTCCAATCCAATCTGGCGGAAAGATTAAGCGGCCAAAAAACCCCGGAAGGCTAACCAAAACCAGTGCAGTAAAGCCCAGAAACTGACCGAAGATAATATGCCTGCGCCGAAATACTGCATTCACCTGTGAGAAAAACAGCAGCAGAATCAGAATATCGTCTAGATTCGTAGCCGTAAAAGCTGTCATGGCGGTAGAAGTTGCTGTTAATAATTCATTCATTTCTGTGTCTCCTGATATTTTTTATTTCGTTGTAGTCGCCGGAATAGTATATTAGCAAATCGCTCTCCGGATTCCCAAAAATTAAACTTTCTTGTGGGCTGTTGTTCCTAGCCAACCTTTGAAATGCTGCTCGACAATGCTGTAAGAACTCAGTAAAAACCCCGTTGCTAAAAACTTTTCGTCCTGAATGCGAACTGATAACTGCTAATCAAAAACGATCGCTGTCAAAGGGAACGGCTTTGAATCGAACACCACCATAAATTGCATTTTCTTCCTCGAATTTGGCGTGAATTGCGTCAATACCCTGCTGCATCGAGCCCGTCAGTTCAGGAGAACGCAGCCGCTGCCAGAAAAACCATCCGCAAGTAACCACCAAGTACATCAAGAACAAGTAAGGAAACGCATCGTAAGGAGCTTCTGGAGGTGGGAACATAGTGCTGCCTGGAATGCCCACGCTGCCCGCAACCGGAATCATCATAAATGCGATCGCCACAGCCGAGAACGCTACATCTCGCAGGCGCAACTTACCAATTTTGTGCAGGTAAACCGGGGCTGCGATCGAAATTAAGACGTACACGGTTAAAAATCCGTAGCTGCAAATTGCCCCCAAATAACCCATACAATCGAACAGTTTGATGTCAAACATAGACATCACCGCCGGCACAATAAATGTCAGAAATGTACACATCGTTACTGCAACGTGGGGAGTTTTATTAGAGGAATGCGCTACACCTAATGAAGAGTGAAACAAACCGTGGCGCGCCATCATAAAAAATACTCTCGCCGCTGGATTGATGCTGCCGAGCACGCAAGCAAAAAAGCTAAATAAAGCGCCGAAAGCCACTAACTCTCCCAGCCAACCCATGCCCACTTGTTGTGCCAGAAAACTCAGAGGTTCTTCAGTATTAGTAATAGAAACTCCAGTACCGCTAAAACCCAAAACCTCAATATAGGTCATCAAAATGAAGAATAAGCCTGCCATCACAGCGCTGCCCATGACAGCCCTGGGGATATTTTTTAAGGGTTTTTTCGCTTCGTCGCCCAGAGATGTAGCACTTTCAAAACCAGAGAAACCAAACATTACTAAGACAAGCCCCGTCGCTATGTTCCCCGGAGTTACGCCTTCCAAAGTCAGTTGCGACATATCTAAGGCAAAACCTTTGTGCGCCCAGATGATAATTCCTAAAAGTGCGATCGCCGCCACCGATGCTCCTTCCAGCCACAGCATCGCCATAGCTGAAAGCTGGATATCTTTGTAACCTGCATACCAAGCAACGCCAGCCCCGATCGATAACAGCGTAATCGGTGAGGGATGGATGCCTAAATGACCGATGAAAATACCCGTAAAGTTGGCAAAACCGCACAAAACGGCCATCGCAGTAAATAGATAAGCCAGTACCAAACTCCAGCCGCAAATTACGCCTGCAGTCGGGCCTAGTCCTTTAACAATATAAGAATAAAGAGAACCTGCAGAAGCCGATCGACTCGCAAATTGGTTGATATTAATGCTGACAAATACTAGACCGATCAAGCCGATCGCAAAACTCAGCCAAGCCCCGTTACCTGAAAGAGCGACAATTAACCCTATATTAGAGGCTGGTATCGTTGTAGGTGCAATGACGGCAAAGGATTGAGCTAAAACCTCCCCGAAGGAGAGACAGTCCGGCTTTAAGCCGTGGGGACTGTGATTTTTTGGCGTTTTCTTAGTCATTTATCTTCTCTCTTTTTGTCGATCGACTTTTGGCGATCGGCTTAAACTTGTCGGTGCTGCTTCAGTATCGGACCCTGCGTTAGAAGCTTAAGTATCACCTTAAGGCTCTTCAGGGGTAGAATCAAATGTTGTTTTTTATCAAATTAATAAATACAAGTGATGCAGTGCCGCGGCCAAAGACCTGTGGGAAGACCAGACGTATCTGTCGCCACCAGCTCCAACCCTTGACCTTAAAAGGAAAATTGAAATAGCGGCTGCCAACCGTGCTTTATTGGCAATTCCAACCTGTACAAGATAGTGGACAAGTTCAGGTCAAAGCTTAGCCGCAATAGATTTTAGTCTCAAAAAATAACTGTATTTAGTAAAAGGTTACTCAGCATGGCCGGAATGACACTTGACCAACTGCGAGTTTTTCTAGCTGTCGCGGAACACCTACACTTCAGCCGCGCAGCGGAGGAACTTTACATCACCCAACCTGCTGTCAGCGCGACAATCCAAAGCTTAGAGGCGCAATACGGAGTAAAACTATTTCACCGCATCGGCCGCCGCATCGAAATCACAGATGCTGGGAAGTTGCTGCAAGTTGAAACTCAGAAAATTCTCGACCAAGTTGCTTTGACTGAGAGAGGTTTGCGGGAGTTGAACGACTTGCAGCGAGGCGAATTAAACTTGGGTTGCAGTCTGACCATTGGCAATTATTGGTTGCCTGACAAACTTAGCAAGTTTAAACAGCAATATCCTGGTATTTCCGTGAATTGTACTCTGGCAAATGCCGAAGAAATTTGTGCGGGGACGGCGACGGGAACATTTGATTTAGGTTTAGTGACGGGAGACATCAAAGCTTCGCTTAAGAACACTCTGGAGGAAGAAGTTGTAGGCAGCGAACGCTTGCTGATTGTAGTTGGCCAATCTCACCCTTGGTTTGAACGGGCAGAGGTGAGTTTAACGGAAATTGCGAAAACGGATTGGGTGATGCGAGAAGCTGGTTCTGGAGTGCAGCAAATGTTGGAACAAGCTTTGCAAAGTTGGGGCATTAATCCCCATGAATTAAATGTAACTTTAGTTTTGAATAGCAGCGAAATGGTAAAAGCAGTAGTGGAAAGTGGCACAGGTGCAGCGGCTATTCCTGAATTGATGGTAAAAAAAGAAGTGCAGCTATCTACACTGCGAGCGATTAAAATTATAGATAGCCAACCAAGCTCTAATGTATCTTTTGAAATAATTAAACCTGTTTTAAAACTGAAGCACCGACAGCGTTTTCAAACTAGAATTACTAAAGCTTTTGAACAGATATTAACTTAAGGTGCTGGTAATTGGTAATTCAGGACTGCCGCACGAATACTCACTAAAGCAGGTTTTTTACCCACATAAGAAGCTAAACTCCCTGTATTTGTGTAAAGAAACCCGGTTTCTGGCGACCCCTGCATCCAGGATTATAATTATCTTTCAACCAATTTCCTTAAGTCCAATAAATTTTTACCCCCATCACCAGTAATCAGCGGCAATTTCCCATCCCATTTTTCTATAGCCTGCCTTTCCAAAAGTTCTGGAGTCAAATTGTCCCGCAGCAACCTTTGCACCTCGGCTTCTCCCTTGGCTAAATTCACCTTCGCCTCGGCCTGTTTTACTGCCTTTAACGCTAAAAACTCCCCTGTTTTTGCCTCCTGTTCGGCAATTTGTTTCGCCTCCACTGCCTCGCTAAACCGCTCAGAAAAGTGAACGTGTACTAAAGAAATATCATCAACTGCAATGTGATACGTAACCAGCCTCAAGGTCAAAGAATCATCAACGGCGGCTTTAACTTCTCCCCGTTTAGTAATAATCTCTTCAGCCGTGTATTTAGCCATAACTGCTTTTAATACTTCTTCAACAGCCGGCTCTATAATGCGATCGACGACTTCTTTTTCGTCACCTATTTGTTGAAAAATAGCATTTGCTTCTTCTGGGATAATATGCCAATTGAGTGCTACATCTGTGAAAACATCTTGTAAATCTTTTGAGGAAGCTTCAGCGGAACTTTCCTGTTTTTGTACCCTGACTGTCAACTTTTTTACAGTATAAACTGTGGGGAATATTGCGTGGATTCCTTCTCCGAGTACCTGTTCTTGAACTTTCCCAAACTGCATCAGTACGCCCCGTTCTCCAGCGTTGACAATGACAAAAAATTTGGACAAAATAGCTAGGAAAACTATCAGTAGAGCTAGTTGAACAGCTAGGTAAAATTCCTTATTTTTTTTATTGCTTGATTTGAGTGAGTCAACGTTACTTCTGGATTCTTCTATCATATCCCACCCCGACAATCGCACTTAATTATAGGATCCACCTTGACTTAATAGATATTTTATTTTCCTGCCACCAACAACTGTTCAAAATCCGCTGCTGCCAAAGGAGGACTGAACAAATATCCTTGCATTATATCGCACTTATGGCGCCATAAAAAATCTTTTTCTGCTTCTGTTTCAACTCCTTCAGCAATTACCTCAAGACATAGACTGTGCGCCATTTCAATAATAGCTTTCACAATCGCTGCATTGGTGCAACCATCAGTGATATTGCTGATAAAACAGCGGTCTATTTTTAAAGTATCGAAAGGGTATTGCGTCAGATAGCTTAAAGAAGAATACCCAGTTCCGAAATCGTCAAGAGATATACAAACTCCCAAATTTTTCAAATGTTGCAAAGTTGCGATCGCGCTTTCGGCATCTTCTACCATCAAACTTTCTGTCAGCTCTAATTCCAAACTGCTCGCTTCCAAACCAGTTTCTGCTAAAATTTGGGCAACTCTGCTGCTGAGATCCGGTTGGTGAAATTGGCGCGGCGACAGATTTACCGCTATTCGGAGCGGAAAACCCGCATTTTGCCAAACTTGCATTTGCCTGCAAGCTGTCTGCAACACCCACTCGCCTAACTGTACAATGAAGCCAGTTTCTTCGGCATGGGGAATAAATTCTGCGGGCGAAATCAGCCCTTTTTCTGGATGTACCCAGCGCACTAAAGCTTCTGCGCTCATAATCTTACCTGTCTGGACATTGACTTGCGGCTGATAGTAAACTTGGAATTCTTCTCGTTCCAGTGCGTTGCACAAACTGGTTTTTATGTGTTCTAATTTGTCGGCAGTATTTTCGATAAATTCGCTGCCTTGCCCTCGCAAAATATTGTACTGTTCGGCGACAGCTTCTTGTTTTTTCAAGCGACTCGATATCGCGCCCACAAGTTCCGCTTTACTAAAAGGTTTAGTCAGGTAATCATCTGCTCCCAATTCCATACCTTGACGCATTTCAGAGCGATCGGCTTTACCGGTCAGAAAAACAAAAGGTACTGTAGCAGTAACAGGATTCGATCGCAAGGCCACCAGCACCCCATAGCCGTCAAGTTCTGGCATCATCACGTCGCAAATAATCACATCGGGAAGATTTGATACCGCCGCATATAAACCTTTTGCTCCATTTTCTGCACCCGTCACGTCGAAACCTTCAGCTTTGAGGAGTTTGAGAATATTCTCCCGAATTACTTGCTCGTCCTCAATCACTAGAATCTTTTTCATACGTCATTCCCTGAAAGCGACATAATTGATAGGCGTTACTGAACGCGATAAGCGTGGCAATAACTGAGAACGTACAGCTCGATCGGCCCAACAGCCGAATATTTTCCGATACAAATAGCAAACGCCTGAAAACACTAATTTTTCAAGCACAACTAGATTAATGTTTCTCTGTTTAGTCAGTGCCGTCCGTATTATTACGAGGTTAATTAATAATCTCTCAATTAATTCTAGGCGATCGATAGTTAGCAGCGCCTTAAATAACTGCTAAACTAATTGTGCCACCTGAACGATTGTCTGCAAACAATCTCAGCCTATTTATACCAGTTGCCAAAAACCATGCAACTGCAAGCAAGTTCCAAACCCTTGCGGAGTCAGTCTTCCCCATTCTTCAATGTAAAATCTCAACTTTTAAATCTCAAATGGTATTACCTACTGGATTCCCTGAACCCGCACAGATTGGGGTCATAGAAGTTAAGCAATATCCTCACTACCGCGCTGTCACCTACACCCATGCGGGCGATTTGCGACAAGCAACTGGCATCGCCTTCAATCCCTTATTTCAACACATCAGCAACAACCAAATTGCGATGACAACGCCAGTAGAAGCGCGCTACACGGAAAATTCCGGGCAAATCGATGCAGTTCCCCAAGCAGAAGTTTCGTTCCTCTATCCCGAACCAAATATCGCCCCCAGCAGCGTTAACTCCGCTGTAGAAGTCACAGATACTTCTCCGATGACAGTTGTCAGCATCGGCGTGCGCGGGGCCTACACTTGGGAAAGCTACGAAAATAACCTCCAGAAACTCAAAGATTGGCTTCAAGAACATCCTGAATACGAAATAGTCGGGCCGCCGCGCCGCTTTTTTTATAATTCCCCGATGACGCCGGAAGCAACTAAAATCAGCGAGGTACAAATTCCGATCAAGTGCCGCTGACGTGAACAACTAACTCGCGAATGTGGCCCCGCTGGCGGTGTTCCCACAGGTAAATTCCCTGCCAAGTTCCTAACAGCAACCTGCCGCGATCGATCGGGATTTGTTCGGAAGTGTGAGTCAGCGCAGTGCGAATGTGTGCCGGCATATCGTCTGGGCCTTCCGCATCGTGAATGTAGCGATCGCCCTCCGGTACCAGTTTAGCCAAAAAGTTAGCCAAATCCTTAAGTACATCCGGGTCAGCATTTTCTTGAATCACCAAACTAGCAGAAGTATGGCGCAAAAATAAACTACAAAGTCCCGTTTTAATACCTGAATTCGCCACCACATCTTCTATCTTAGGAGTGATTTTGCACAGAGATTTCCCTGTAGTTTGAATCTTGAGTATCTGTTGATAGTGATTCATTCGATTTTAGCTTTTAGATTTTGGATGAGACTGATGTAAAAGTCTTCTGTCGGCGGAGGTAGACTTTGTTTGTGTAAGATCGATTTCTAATCGCACTTATGAAAAATAGTCTACAACAGCTTGGGCGATCGCCTCCGTACCATTTTTATCCAATTTATCCGACAAACAGGGCGGATGCAGCGGTTGTCGCAAAAACTCCCAATCCCCCTCAAAAAACTCCGTCGCCGTCAAAATTTGATGTTCCGCATAATTTTGAATCCCTTCCAGCAACACCGCAGCTTCTGCAAAACCTTCTCTCATTATAGAAACAACAGGTATTTCCAAGCGCAAAGCTTCCGCAAAAGTGCTGTATCCCGGTTTAGAAACTAAGCGCCCGCAAACAGGCATAATATCAACCGGACGCGGTAAAATCGGGAAAAATTGTGCAAGCTCCTGATTTTTGACATAAATCAAATTCGGCAAATCGGGAGCTCCCGCATCAAACGTAATAAATTGCCACTCGCTAAATTGCTGTAAATTTTGATAAGGAATTTCTTCTAAACCCAGTCCGCCGAAAGTCAACAATACAGTTTTTTCCAGCGGTGTTTCGATGCCAAATACTTCCCGAATTTTTTCGTTACTGTAGCGAGGATTGCCGCCAGTCAAGCCCACATCTTGAATATTGGGGAAAGCTGCCATCGGTTCGTGCAAAGGAAGACGAAAAAGCCGATCGCACATTCCGAAACATTCACCAATCCAATCTGCCATTTCTACAAATTCCCCGCCCCAATCGCGATAGATAAAATCCCACCCAAAATTGCTCATCATCCAGCAAGGAACCCCAGCCGAGGCCGCCATTCGCGTTGCCAAAGGAGGAATGTCTGCCAGCACCAAACCCACCCGATTTTGATTGATAAAATTAACTTCGCTTGCAATTAGGGAATTTTGCTTTTTCCGAATTTCCCGTAATTTTTCCAGCGTTGCGTCTTTATCCATATTCAAACTGTCAGCTTGCACGACACCCACATCAAAAGCGCGGGGACGGTGAATAAAGTCGCCACCAATATAACATTCTAGCAGCCAGCGAGGTGCTGTTGTTGTGATAATTAGTAAGATATCTGGATTTAATTCTTGAATTTTTGCAGCTACGGACGCAACTCGGACAGCGTGGCCGAATCCGTGATTGGTGATGGCAATATATAATGTTGGTCGAGACATTGATAATGGGGAATGGGGAATTGGGAATTGGGAATTGGGAATTGGGCATCGGGGATCGGGAATTGCGGTAGAGATTGGAAGGCAACAATGCCAAGCTTCAAGCGACGCTCCACCAACAATGACACCATTAATAACTAATGACTAATGACTAAGCAGTTGTGTATTTAAATTGTATATTCCTGGCGTTCCTCTGAGCAACTTCCCAGATTTTTTTTCTTATTGACTATAATAAAATTAGTTTTTAATGATGAACGGCACTCCTCTATTTATGAATAAATTAAAACTCAAATTTTTCGTCATAACTTAATTATAATTGTACAGGGATCAAATATGCAAGAACTCATCAATCGGACGCGCCCTTAGACCAAACAGGCAATTGATTAATCTTGTCCAGCGTTATATCTACATACTTTTTACCGTCCGCCGCCAGATTTTCCCCAAAATATCCCTCATCCCCGTCGTGCTTGTGAGGGCCACTCAAAGCTTCTGCATAGCGGCCTTGCAAACGAGCTTGATTGAAAGGAGAAGTCGCGTACCAGTACCAGCGACTCGGAAAAACTATGCCGCCAATATCCTCAATTGAATCGCGAGTGCCGCGAAAGTGAAAAATGCGATCGGCTTCTGCAAAACCATTTTCTCCCGAAAACACGCCCCCAACCGAAACAACTGTAATTTCTGCCTTCAGCCATTCTTTAAGATAGCGAGTAGCACCCAAAGCAACTTGTGCGCCGCCGCTAGTGCCAATTAAAATAACTTTCAAAGGTTTTTGACGATTAACTGAAATGGGAGATTGAGCATTCATGCGATCGATAATTGCATTAGCAATTCCCTGATTGTATGCAAAGCCGTAGCGATAATCTAGAGAAATTGCAAACCTCCAAAGATTGCGAATTTTGATGAATATATCCCCCGCAATTGGCCCTTTTTGTGCCTGTTCTGCAAACCGCCAAAAAGGAGCTAGCCAGCGCTCTCCTCCTAAACTTTTGTTAGAAGCTGAATAAGGAAAAACATCGCCCACTGCTACGCACTGCGGGTGACTTTTAACTAAACCCTTGAGAAAAAACTCTTCACCAGGGGTTAATTCGTCCCCCGAAAAATCGCCAACTCCCGGTAAAAAGATGATATAACAATTGAGCTGCGAAGACTTGCGCGCTTCTAGATTGCCCTTGTTTGAGGGCAATATCTCCGGCGGATTTTTCTTGATCCCCAAAGTTTCTGCACTTTGATTCAGCCACCATATAACAGTCCCCACCGGGGAAAGAATGCCCCAAATTATCAGGATTACACCTGCGATGAGCAACAAATTTAAACTTCCCCCGCGCAACCATGCAAGTATCCGTAAAATCAATCTTAGCATTTAATAAAATCTGGTAGAATGCCAATTAATTACTTAATTACCTAGAAATAGTTCGGTGATTCTGCTGTATTAGAGCTTATTTTGTAAAAGTTGTCAACTATCTTGAGGAGCAGGAGTTCAACGTGAAGGGAGAAGATTCAATTGCAGGTTTGGGCGCAACGCTTTGGAACGCACTTTCTTTGAACGGCAATTTTTACGAAAAAACTCCCTACACTGGCAGAACTAAGCGCATAGCTTTAACAATTGTAATTTTAGCAGCGCTGTCCCGCGTGCTGGGCAGTGCCGTCATCTTGTTAATCAACCGAACTGAGCTATCAGTGTTATTTTTAACACTTTGGATAGATGGTTTGGCAGTTGCGGGGGGTTATTATTTTTGGACTTTTACTATCTTTAAAATCGGGGAGTGGCTGAAACCGGGTCACGTAGCTTATAGGGAGTTGTTGGTTCCGATCGGCTTTGCTTACGCGCCCCAAGTGCTGAATTTTTTAACCTTAATTCCCTTGCTGGGAGAAGGAATAGAGCGGATATTAGCTGTCTGGAGTTTGCTAGCTGTAATTGTGGCGGTTCGCCAAGGTTTGGATATTCAAACTCGCTGGGCGGTGTTAATTTGTTTTGTGGGTTGGCCGTTGATCCAAATTGCGATCGGCTTTGTGGAAGTAATTAAACAGTTGCTTTCACGATGGCTTTAATTCATCAATACGGCAGCAGTATTGTAAACTCGCTGCCCTCTCCATGTTCCGACTTGCAAATTAACTTTCCTCCATGCTGTTCTACCACGATTTGATAACTGATAGACAATCCCAAACCAGTCCCCTTACCTATCGGTTTAGTAGTAAAAAACGGATCGAATATTTTACCGAGCACCTCCGAATTCATCCCCACACCATTATCAGCAATGCGAATCGCTACTTGATTGCCTTCCGCGACTTCAGTGCAAATCTGAATTGTCGGAGTCTGTTTCCAGTCAACTTCACTCCCTCTTTCGTGACAAAAAGCATCAATCGCATTGGTCAGGACATTCATAAATACCTGATTAACTTCTCCCGGATAGCAGTTCACTAAAGGCAAATTGCCGTACTCTTTTATCACTTGAATATCAATTAATTTGTGATCCAAAATCATCAACGTGCTGTCGATACCTTCGTGAAGATTAACCCATTTTCTATCAGATTCATCTAACCGAGAAAAGTTTCGCAGCGACAGCACAATATCGCGAACCCTCGCAGCACCCACCCTCATTGAATCTATCATTTTAGTGAAATCATTCATTAAAAAATCTAAATCTATTTGCTGTATTTCATTTACTATTTCTGGTACGGGATTTGGGTAATTATTTTGGTATAAACGTAGGAGATTTAGTAAGTTTTCAGCGTATTCATTGGTGTAATATAAATTTCCATAAATAAAGTTAATCGGGTTATTAATTTCGTGAGCAATTCCACCGACCACTTGACCTAAACTGGACATTTTTTCACTTTGAATTAGCTGCACTTGAGTGTGGCGAAGTTCTTCCAGTGCAGTATGCAAATTCTCAGTTCTTTGGGCTACTCGCGTTTCCAGAATAGTATAAAAACGAGCATTTTCTAGAGAAATAGCTGCTTGTGCACACAGGATTCCCAAAATTTCTACCCTGTCGCTAGTAAAAGCACCTTTTGTTAAATTATTTTCTAAATAAAAAATTCCCGTAAGGTTGCCTTGATGGATAATTGGCAATACCAGGATAGATAGGGGTTGAGTGGCGGCAATATAAGGGTCAAATTGGAATTGCTCGGATCGGGTAGCATCATCTAAAACTAAGTATTTTTGGGTTCTTTCTACATAGTTAATCAATGAAATTGGGAGCATCTCGGATTCGGCAATCGGGAGAGATTGTAACAGGGTTACATCATTAAACTGACCTGTAAGTCCAGCTTCTATGAATAATTGATTACCTGTTTTGGCAAGAAATAATACTTTTTGAGCGCCTGCATTTTCCTTTACAAGCTGTACAAGTTTCTCTAGCAAACGGCTGAGGATAATTTCGCTCGAAACAGCTTGAGATGCTTTGACAACAGTTGGTAAATCCAGCATCAAGCTATTGTCAACAGTAGTGGTAGCAGTCATAAGATCAACATTTTTAGATATTGCTCCCTGATTGCGATCGACTAAATAAGGATAACGGGATTCTAAGTATTTAACTTTTGCTATAGCTCCCCAGCGGATGTAGGCATAATAAGCTTTTGTCAAATAAGATCGAGCAATTATGTCTTTATCCAAAGATTGATAAAACTCTCCAGCTAACTCATAAGCTAATGCTTCTTCTTGGATGTAACCGTTAGCCGCCGCTCCTTTAATAGCTAAGTCATAATAATCCATGGCTGCAAGTTTATCGCTGAAAAGTCGAGCTTTCTCAGCTTCAACTAACTCGTACTTGTGCTGATAATTCATGGGTGCATGGTAAGCCCACTTTTTCATAATTTGTTGATTAGAGTTAACAATAGCTAGGTATGCTTCTTGATTTTCACTGTCAGGATAGTGAGCGAGGAGAGCGAGCGAATAGTAGAAATTGTGTACCCCAACAGTGATTAAGCCGATCGCCCCATCTGCATATTCTGCCGCTAATTTACCGCGGGCAACAGCCGCAGCATAATCTTTCAATAAATAAAGCAGCATCAATTTAGCAACATAAGCTGCAAACAGCGACATTCGATTATTTTCTTTCTGCCAACGCGATATCACAGCAGGTTCATCCAACCTGGCGCTAACTAATCGTACTTGCTCTGCTGTTTCGCTTATTAAGCTTGAAGCAATTATTTGCCAAATTTTAGCATAACCTATGGCAAATTCGTGTTTATTTTTTACCAAAAATTCCATATAAATGCTTTGTTTCTCTTTGACATATTCTAGGGGTTCTCCCACCCAAAACAAATTGGTAATATAGTGCTTAGAATTATAAATTGCCCATTCTAAGTCACCACTTTCCAAACCAAAATTCCTTCCTTCGAGAAAGGAAGCAAGTGTATTTTTAGTAGACTCTTTCCAGATTCTTATATGACCATTAAACATTACATAAACCTTAGCTTTCTGTTGGCTAGCATTAAATTGTTCTAGCAGCTTTAAAGCAATTAGTCCAGCGTAGTAGCCAGCTTCGATGTCGCCTTCGGTGCCGCACAGAATCATTCCATAAAGAGTATAGGGAAAAGTAGCTAATGCTGAATGACCGCGATCGATACAAAGATTGACCATAGTCAAGACGAGGGAGGACACAATTTCTGGTTTGGCAATATAAGCAGGAGGATAGAGGGCTGTCAGGATTTCCATAGCTGCCAGTTGATAAGGATCTGTCATAACTGGCAGGTTTTCTAATTCCTCAATTCGCGGCAATTTTGGCACGGCAATGGTTTTGTTATCTAATAGGTTTACTCCCAGCATTTCCAGCACTTCTAGACCTGTTTCAACAGCTTTTAGCATCTGGCTTTGAGCCTGATAAAATAGGATTTTTAGCTGATACACTTTCACTATGTCAAGCTGGTGTTTCGCCGATCGCAAAACCACTTCTGCCAAAACTTCTGCTTGCTCAAAGTTGGTGTTTAAATATTCCGCTTCCAGCGTCTCTACATACAAGCGCAGCGTCATGCTATAGTTGCGCTCCCAGCTATCAGGTGCTAATAACGACATTCCCGCATTCAAATACTTAACAGCGGGTTCGTAAGCATTAGCTGCTTTTGCCTTATGTCCAGCAATTAAATTTAATCCGGCTAATTCATCTTTTTCTGATTGCAGGCTCAGACAATCCATTCCTACATTCAACTGGTTGATAATATCAAAAATTTTCTCTTCTACTTTATCAGATGGCGTATTTTCAAGTAGCAATTTACCTATGCTAAGATGAGTAGCTTTCTTTTCATCCTCAGGAATCAGCGAATATGCAGCTTGCTGGACGCGATCGTGCAAGAAATTATAGCTGATTCGCGAAGAATCGAAAGTTAAATTAGCTCCTGCTTCTCCATCTAAAAATAAAGGAATGAGGTAACTCTCATTCAATGGAAGTATTAACCCCGCTTGCAAAGCATCCCAGAGTTCAGTCGCAGTGACTGACGGAGATTTTGCGTTGACAGTAGAGAGAACATCTAAAGTGAATTTGTCCCCAACACAAGCGGCTAATTTCAAAACTTGTTGTGTAGTCTCTGGCAATTGTTGAATCCGACTGGCTACCAGTTCAACTACACTCTTATCTGTGATGCCAATAGCGTGAATCTCCTCAATGTTCCACTGCCACTCCCCTCTTCTTCCGGGAGACAGCAGCCGGGTAAAATCAAATCTCAAAAGTTTTTCTTGATAAAGAGTGTTGAGCAATTGCGTCAAGAAAAAAGGATTCCCACCAGTCTTATTCCAAATTAACTCCGCTAAAGGTTGAATTCTTTCTGAGTCATTCAATGTCTCAGAAATTAACTCAGTCACCTGGGCTAAAGAAAGAGGTTCCAGCACTAAATTGTTGAGAATACTCCCCGTGGCTTGAAGGCACTCTACTGTTTGCATTAAAGGATGTGTAGAGCTAACTTCATGGTCTCGATAGGCTCCAATTAATAGTAAATATTTGCTATCGGGGTCAGTCGCTAGCAATTCCATTAATTTCAAGGTCGCTGAATCTGACCACTGCAAGTCATCGATAAATATGACTAATGGATGCTCTTTTTGCGCGAATACGTGGATAAATTCTTTGAATAGCCTGTTAAAGCGGTTTTGTGCTTCTGTGGGGGCAAGTTCCGCAACGGCAGGCTGTTTGCCAATTACCAATTCTAGTTCGGGAATCACGTCAATAATTACTTGTCCGGCATCGCCTAGTGCGGCTAAAAGTTGATGTTGCCAATCTTGTAATTTTTCGTTATTTTCCGCAAGTAACTGCTGGATCAAAGATTGAAAAGCTTGAATTAAAGATGCGTAAGGTATATTCCGCTTGAATTGGTCAAATTTACCTGAAATAAAATAGCCCCGCTGTCTGGTGATGGGTTTTTGAATTTCGCTGACTACGGCCGATTTGCCTATACCTGAATAACCAGAAACTAGGATCAGTTCAATTTGGGAAGGGGAAGAAATTTCCTCACAAGGATTAGCTACACGTTCAAATGCTGCCAATAGTTCGCTGACTTGTGTTTCCCGTCCGTACAATTTTTGAGGAATCAACAACTGACTCAATATATCTAAGTTTCCCGGCGTAAAATCGACTATCTTGCCTGTAGTTTCTAACTGATGTAAACAAATTTCTAAATCGGCTAACAATCCGCCTGCTGTTTGATATCTACTTTCGGCATTTTTTGCCATCAATTTCATCAAAATTTGTGAAAGGGGTGGTGGAATGTCTGAATTAATTTGATGCGGTAAAATTGCTTGAGAAGCTATGTGACTGTAAACTATCTCTAACGGGTCGTTGCTCATAAATGGCAACTGACCTGTCAGCATTTCATATAAAGTGATTCCGAGAGAATAAAAGTCTGTGCGGTAGTCGAGGGTGCGGTTCATTCTCCCGGTTTGTTCGGGAGACATATAAGCAAAAGTACCGACTAGCGAGTTAGTATTATTAATTTGGGGGTTTTCTTTAGACAATCGCGAAGCAATCCCGAAATCGGTCAGTTTAATAATTCCTGTTTGGCTGTTGATGATGATATTGCTAGGCTTAATGTCTTTATGAATAATTTTTTGAAGGTGCAGATATTCTAAGGTTTTTATGAGTTGAATACCAAACCTCAAACAGGTGATGACTTCGAGCTTTTGTCGGGACATCAGGCGATCGAGAGATTCGCCATTAAAGTCTTCTAAAAGCAAGCCGAGACGGTTGTCAAAGGTTTCTAGGCTAATTACTTTAACTAGGCCCGGATGGTCTAAATGTTGGCGAATGCGATACTCGTGCTTGATCCGGGTAATTGCATCGAGGGTGGGATATTCAGCTTTCAGGATTTTGAGTACAGTTGTCTCCTGCTGGGTGGGGATTTTTCCTCGATAAATAATTGTTTCGATACCTTCGTGGAGAGTAGAGTGGATTTGGTATTGCGAGAGAAATTGCATCGAGTTCTGCTCAGAGTTGAAAATATATCTGATTCTAGTCGCTATTCGCTGTTGACTGTTGGCTGTTGGCTGACGGCACGACCACCCTCAACAGTCAAAAGTCTTGACATGGCAACTGTTATATGCTTAATTCAACCATGTACTTAGGCCAACAAAAATCAAGCTTTATTTACTCGGACAAGAATCTATTTAGAGATAAAATGATAGTATTCATGGAATCAAGCCATTTTGCTACTATTATTCTCAATTAATAGTCGTTGGTGGCGGACGGCAACCACACCCCTACTATTCGGCTCTCCCCACTGTCCCTACCCCTTTAGCAAGATACATTGTTAAAGAAGGAAATACACAAAAATTTACATCTATAATTTGTGTAGTGTTCCAAATCGCTCCTCACCAGCAGCGATACAGCCCTCGCCAAGACAGTAGGATAGAAAAAATATGTTTGAACGCTTTACAGAACAAGCCATTAAAGCAATCATGCTAGCCCAAGAGGAAGCGCGGCGCCTCGGCCACAATTTTGTAGGCACCGAGCAAATTCTTCTGGGACTCGTCGGCGAAGGCACTGGCATCGCTGCAAAAGTATTACTGGATATGGGCCTCAACTTGAAAGAGGCGCGCAATGAAATCGAAAATATCATCGGTAGAGGTTCCGGGTTCCTCCCGCCGGAAATTCCTTTTACGCCCCGCGTCAAACGCATTTTTGAGACGGCGCTGAACGAAGCGCGGCAGTTAGGCCACAATTACATCGGCACCGAGCACATCCTGCTAGGGCTGATTCAGGACGATGAAGGGGTGGCGGCGAAGGTGCTGCAAAACTTGGGGATCGATCGCCAGAGAGTCCGCACCCAGGTAATTCGTGCCGTGGGAGAAGTCGCGGCGGTACCCGGAGGTAAGGGAGATAGCGGCGATCGCAAAATCCCGACTTTAGAAGAATTCGGCACAAACCTGACCAAGTTAGCCGCAGCAGGCAAACTCGATCCCGTTGTGGGCCGCGAAAATGAAATCGAGCGCGTGATCCAAGTGCTCGGCCGCCGCACGAAGAACAATCCAGTGTTAGTAGGCGAACCGGGAGTCGGCAAAACAGCCCTCGCCGAAGGCTTAGCCCAGCGGATTGTTAATAGAAACGTCCCGGAAATTTTAGAAGACAAACAAGTAATCAGCCTCGATATGGGTTCGCTGATTGCTGGTACAAAGTTCCGAGGCGAATTTGAAGAACGGCTGACGAAAATCATGGCCGAAATTCGTGCTGCGGGCAACATCATTCTGGTAATCGATGAAATTCACACCTTAGTAGGTGCAGGCGCAATTCAAGGCAGCATGGACGCCTCCAATATGCTCAAACCCGCCCTTGCTAGAGGCGAATTGCAGTGTGTCGGCGCAACTACCTTAGACGAATACCGCAAGCACATCGAGCGCGACGCTGCCTTAGAACGCCGCTTCCAACCGATCAAAGTCGGTGAACCGAGCGTGGCTGAAACAATAGAAATATTGTACGGGTTGCGATCGGCTTATGAACAGCATCACAGACTGACAATTTCCGACGCAGCTTTAGAAGCAGCGGCTACACTCTCAGACAGATACATTAACGATCGGTTTTTGCCAGACAAGGCGATCGACTTAATTGACGAAGCAGGTTCCCGCGTCCGCGTGATGAATTCGCAAACCCCGCCCGAAGTTAAAGAACTCAAAAAACAACTGCCTGCAGTAACAAAAGAAAAAGATGCAGCAGTGCGCGAGCAAGACTTCGACAAAGCTGGAAAATTGCGCGATCGCGAATTAGAAATTGAAGCCGAAATCGCCGAAGCGACGATCAACAAAAGCCAACTCAAAACTTCTCCCATCGTCACCGAAGAAGACATCGCCCACATCGTGGCTAATTGGACGGGAGTACCAGTCAGCAAGCTGACAGAATCCGAATCGGAATTGCTGCTGCACATGGAAGACACGCTGCACCAGCGCTTGATCGGTCAAGAAGAAGCTGTCACCGCAGTTTCTCGGGCCATCCGCCGCGCGCGGGTAGGCTTGAAAAATCCGAATCGCCCGATCGCCAGTTTCATCTTTTCCGGCCCCACAGGCGTCGGCAAAACGGAACTTACAAAAGCCTTGGCAACTTATTTCTTCGGTTCCGAAGAAGCCATGATTCGGTTAGATATGTCCGAATTCATGGAACGCCACACGGTTTCCAAACTCATCGGTTCGCCTCCGGGTTACGTCGGCTACGACGAAGGCGGCCAACTAACAGAAGCAGTCCGGCGCCGTCCTTACACAGTCATCTTGTTCGACGAAATCGAAAAAGCTCACCCGGATGTCTTCAACATGATGCTGCAAATCTTGGAAGACGGCCGCTTGACGGATGCTAAAGGTCGGACAGTAGACTTTAAGAATACACTGCTGATCATGACCTCAAACATTGGTTCGCGAGTGATTGAAAAAGGCGGCGGCGGTCTCGGTTTCGAGTTTGCTGAAAGTGCCGCAGACGGGCAGTACAACCGCGTTCGCAGCTTGGTAAACGAAGAACTGAAACAGTTTTTCCGTCCCGAATTTATCAACCGCTTGGATGAGATTATCGTCTTCCGCCAGTTGAACAGGGAAGAAGTGAAGCAGATTGCGGACATTATGTTGCAGCAAGTCTTCAGCCGCTTAACCGAACAGGGTATTACTTTGTCGGTGACAGACCGGTTCAAGGACTTGTTAGTTACAGAAGGCTACAATCCCAGCTACGGTGCTCGACCTTTGCGCCGCGCAATCATGCGGTTGTTGGAAGATGTACTGGCTGAGGAAATGCTGTCTGGGAAGCTGAAAGACGGCCAAAAGGCGATCGTAGATGTGGATGAAAACGGTCAGGTTAAGGTAGTGCCTGATGGTCCATCTGAGCCGAAATTGCCAGAATTCGCATTAAGCCATTAATGCACTCTACCAACGGATAAATACTGTTGATTAAAAACCCAGTTTCTCGGAGAAACCGGGTTTTTAATTAAATGAAACCAGTTTAAGAAAATCAACTTTAGGCAATATCCAAATCCTTATATAATAAGTCATTCCCAATTCTCAAATCTAATATCTAAAAGCTAAAATGGTATGAGTTCTGCCTCTTTTATCCCAACACATTATCTACAGCAATTTCTACATCTGGAAAAGCTAGAATAGATAAAGTCTGACCTCGCTGGAATCTTTGAATATTTTGGTATCCCGATGGAGAAGGTTCGCGATAAACTACTACACATTGCTCGTTAATATCTACCAGCCAAACTTCTACAATATTGTCTTCGGCATAAAGAGGAATTTTGATATTTCTGTCAGTTTCAGCGGTTGCATCCGCTACTTCCACAATTAGTAAAATATCCTCAGACTGAGGATGTCCCGATTCGTAAAAATCATCGCGCCGCCGCAGTAAAGAAATATCCGGTTCAGGTTCCGAGTGATCGTCCAATTCTACCGGATCTTGAACTCCAATGGTTACTCTCGATAATAAGCGGATATAGAATAACTCTGTCAGACGCTTGACATGAGATGTATGCCTTCTACCGACGGCGGCCATTTGAACAATTTTTCCTCGAATTAATTCAACTTTATCATCTTTGGTCAAGATGCCAGCTTCAATCATCTGATGATATTCTTTTACTGTAAATAACCGCTTGATTAACTGAGTTGTGATCATTGGTTATGCCGGGAATATAAGAGTTTTTGTCTGCGTTCACAGGTCTAATAATGTGATTATACTACATCGAACAGTAGTGCTTCACTAGGGCAGGCATTGCCCGCCTTACAATCGCTGAATCTAATCCCAGGATTGTAATTGCACAACCCAATGGTGCACGAAAGCAGAAATGCGATCGCGCCGCGTTTCAAAAGTAGCAGCAATCCAGATAAACACAATCCCAAAAGCCAAACCAATCGCCCATTTAATCAGCGGATAATCGAATATCAGAACCACCAACTGATAGAAAACATTGATTAAAAAAATTCCCGTTCCCACAAACAAAAACGCCCGAACTCGCAGCGCCAAACCCGCTGCAATAGCCGCCAAACTAAAAGCCCCCGCAACTAAACCGTGGTTTTGCTGAGTCAAAAGAGGCATCCCGCAAATCAGCGCAGTTGCGAGAATTCGCAGAGTGTGGCGCAGCGGTTTTTGTACGGATAATTTCAGAGTGCGATCGAACTGAGTAATGTAAAGTAAAGAAAGTCCTAAAGGAGTAACATAAAACTCTGGCTTAGTCAATCCTATTTCCCCAAACCATCGCAGCAATATCCAGTCAATTATCGCCACACTCACATAGGTAAAACGGACTTCCTGCCTTTCCCAAGCCAGGAAAACATAGAACGCGGCAGCTATCAGCAAGCTAATCGGATAAAACTTAGCCGGACTTTCCAAAATAGTAACTATTGGAATCAGCGAAGCAATTACCTGCCAAGGTTTTTTTGACCAACCCCAGTTGTCCCAAGGCAAAATGTAAATGAAATAAGCTAATAGAGAAGCGAGGGCAACTTTCCAAGGCCCCAACGGCCCGGAAATATACTTAACTAAAGGTGTATTGATCCAGTAAAGCCGGATGCCAAAGGCTTCGAGCCAGCCCAAGTAAATCCAAATTTCTGCCCATTGGCGATCGAGATTATTTCGCCCTTGCAAGAAAGCATATTGAACTAATAAAGCACCAGTGACTAATCCTAAACTTAAGCCGGACTTAATATCATCGGCAGAAGCCCAAATCAGCAGCAAACTGCTCAAAACCCAATGCAGGTGAGCAAATATTTTTAACTCTGCATTAGTTAAATGTAAATAATTGCTGAGCCAAGGAGATAAAATGCGATAGATATATGTTAAAGTTGTGCCGAGAGTTGCCAGGACAATTAAGCCATCGCCAAAAGCTCCTCCCGGTGTTTGAAAAAGTTGATATAGTAGCGATTCGTAAGCCGCAACGGAGAAGCCAATTAATCCCAAATAAACCAAAGGTTTGAATTCTGGCTCCCGCCTACCAATTCCGATCGCAATTAAAGACGCCCCCAACACAGTTAAACCAGTCCAATTCGTCAAAGTGTGCGATCGGAAAGTTAAACCCAATACCCCGTAAACCAAAGGTATAAAATGAATGCCAGGTAAAATTGTTGGATCGGGGTGGCGGCGCCGCCATACATCACCCAATAATTGAGTAAACAATCCGAGAGCGATATTAGCAACTGCCAAATTAATCGTAGTGCGATCGACAAAACTCAAACCCACTGCTGTCAACAACTCCAAACTCCAAGCCAAGGCATAAATTGCCAGAGGGGAAAGTTGGCGTAAATTTCGGAAAATAATCGCAGCCATTATCACCAAAATAGCAGCCAAAACTTCAGTAGAGGGCTGGAAACTTAAGCTACTGCCTGCGTAGAGTTCATAGGAATAAAAAGTAATAGTTGTTAACAGCAAGCTTGCCAGTAAGATTGCCCATCCATCTAAAGCTCGCTCGTAAATTTCACCTAATTGAGAAGGCTCAGGCAAACGGTTGGAAAAACGAACTATTATGCTGCGAAGCAACCACAGACACAAAAGAGCGATCGCCCCGGCAATTCCCCAAAGCCAACCAGACACAAAACCTAATTGATCGATCGCTGCAGCTACGAAACTCAAGCCAAATCCCACTTCAATTACAGCCGCTGGCAATTCGACTAAATAGTAAGTATTAACCAACATTAATCCGGCTGCCAAGCCCAAACCAATTAACCGAAACCCCGGAAAAATAAAAATTATAAATTGTGCAAATATTAGGGCGATTGTACTAAATGTACTGGCAACTTTTTTGTGAGGACTCTCAGTATATTTAGCAACACCAGTCAATGCCAAAGGAGTTGCCAGCCAGAGCAAACTCCACTGAGGGCGATGAGTGGCAGTACCCGCAATCACATAATTTTGCAACAAGATAAAGCTGAATCCTGCTAATACTAAGCCCAAATACCAGGAACTTTGGGACCAAGCAGGATGCCAGCGGAAAAAGCCAGAATTTTCTCGGAAAGTCGCCGCTTTCATCCAGACAAAAAATACCCACTCAGCAGCCATAAAAATCAATAATATTGCCGACCAAATATTGGGTGGCTGGTTGGGCAAAAATAAGTCAATTGCAGAAGCTATCGCGCATAAACCAATAATGTGAGTTATGGTAATTAAAATTGCCGGATTTCCCGGTTGTTCAGCCGCAGAAGCCGACCTCGAAACTCGCCGAGAATTATCTGGAATTACGTATTTCCAAGTAATCCAACCTAGAATTAAAGTAGAGACGAATAAATTGAGCGATCGCCAAAACGGATTGACAAAACTAATAATAGTTAAACCACTCCCCAAACCGAGAGCAAGGTTTTCGCCAAAACTGGCAAGTTGAAACCTTCGTTTGCGGTAGAGCCACTGCGCTGCACTTACCATTAAAATTAAATAAGGCAAAAGCAGAACACCCCAAAAAGCCCAAGGAGTTTCCTGAGAGTTTGTAAGCTGAGCTAAAAATGCCACAACTTGTGTTCTAATCCCTAAAGGAAGCACTCGCCAAAACAGCCAAATACTCTGAAGCCCCACCGCCTCCAGCATTAGCAAATCAAACTCTTGCCAAAATCTCACTAAACGGTTATAAAAAAACCAAACAGCCAATCCGCTAACTGCGATCGCCTGTAGCGGAATGTCGCGAAAACAAACCAGGTACCCCAAACCCAACAAACCCATTCCCGCTAATTGCCAGTTAAAAAAGTTGCTGGGATTTGGCTGGTCGGATATATTATTTTCAATAGTTTCAGATGCGAGGGGGTGCTGCCAATCCAGCCATGCTAAAAGCACGCCACAAATCGCCAAAGCTAAACCCATTTCAGCGATATTTACATCTTTGACAAATATCGCTCGACCCAGTAAAATTCCTAACGAATAAGCTATTAAAGCCGCTTTTTTGTAAGTCAGAAAATCTCTGCTCAAACTGAAAGCAGCGGGGAATGTTTCAGTAGTTACCCCACGTTGGATAGATTGCAATCGTTGTTGCTGAACTTGATAAACTGTAATAGCAGCAGTTCCCACTGTACCCACATAAACCGCAGTAAGGGAAAAGCCGACAAATGCCCACCCCCAGTGCAAATAACTCAATCCCAAGTGATTTAGGGCGATCGAACGAGTGATGTTTTTTCCAGAACAGCTTTGATATTGATCTTTGATAATCCGGGCAGTTATCCAAGTCAAAATAAGTGCCGCTGCGATTGCTACCACCCAATCCCAAGGATACCCCCACAATCCAAAAGTATCCATTGCCCAAAAATTGATCGGCACTAGCAACAGTGTCACTTCTTGCAAAGTTTGAGCAGTCAAGTGCAAATTAACCTGTCTGTTGGCCCAACTGCTAATCGCCCAAAAGGTTAAAGTATAAGCTAATAAAACTCCATATTGTCCGGCGGCCGGAAATCTTTCCCACTGACTGGCAGCTAAGACTCCAGAGGAGACAACTACCATGAACACTCCTAAAAACAACAGCCACACCACGCTAATTTCTGCCATTAGCGAGTGCAAAATTTGAGCGATAAAATTAGGGGTTTGAGTAGTTTCTGTGGGCCTAGCAATGCTTTCTCTGCTGCTAGGTACTGCTTTTTGCATTGATAAGGCAGGTATTTTTGGCTCGGCAAAAGGATCTCGCGACTCCTCAATTTCAGAAAGGTCTACAGCGGGCTCTGTGAGTGGGCAGACTAAATACTGGCGGCACCATTCCTCAACCTCAGCGGGCGAAAGCAAACCTAGACGCAGCCACGCTTCTAAACCTGTCAACAACTCAGGATGCGACGCTAAGACGCTCAATTCAATTTTGCTCGTTCGATCTTTGGGAGACGACATTGGCTTAAACTTGTACTAAGTACCTTCAAGCTATAGCCTAGATTAATGTCGAGCGAACATGGCAACATTCCGCCATCGAAATTGGCACAATAAGTATTTATAACTAAAGGTCGCTTGCAGCCAGTGTCAACCTATGAAAAAATCCCGCTGATGGGCCTAAACCAGCGTACATCAGCGGTGAAAAACTCTTAATTAGGACACAGTAGCGGTGTCCTTACCGATCGACATATTTCAATAAAGTGTCCACACTAGCATTGTGGTCTATGAAAGAAAACAAATGTTTGAAGAGGAGTTTTCCATCTGCATCCAAAACAAACTGAGCAGGCAAAGGAGCACCTAAAGCCTGACCGACTTGATAAGCCCGAAACACTTTACAGCCTGGATCAGAAAGCAGAGGCATTTTCAAGCCTAAATCTCTAACCACAATTTGGCTTTGGCGATCGTCGGTACTGGCCACCATCAATAATTCTATATTGCGATCGGCAAATTTTTCCCAGTTTTCATTCAAAGCTTTAATGTGAGGAAAACAGAAAGGGCAATATTGCTTTTCAGTAAAAATCCGCGTAAAAGCCAAAATTACCGGCTTATCGCCGCGATAATTCGACAGCCGTACCAATTTTCCATTATTAATATCCGGCAATTCAAAATCTGGCGTCATCTGCCCCAGGTTCAGAACATTAGTCGCCGGAACAGGCAATAAATTTTGGAAAAATCGCTGATTTAACAAGCCGCTAAAATTAGTAGAAGTCAGCATATTTCCTAATTTGGTAATTGCTAATTGCTAATTAAAAATCCAGTTAAATGAATTTCCCTGCGGGTAGGGACACGACCGTGCCGTGTCCCTACACCTATAATGTGCTTAAACTGCAGCAAAGAATACCTTAGACTTGACCGGATCGGGAGTCATAGTCTTGTCACCGGGCTGCCACCCGGCGGGACAAACTTCATCGGGGTGAGACTGGACGTGTTGGATAGCTTGCAGAGTACGGAGAGTTTCATCCACGTTGCGGCCAAAGGCAAGATTGTTAATAGTAGAGTGTTGGATGATGCCTTCTTTGTCGATGATGAACAGACCTCTGAGGGCAACGCCTGCTTCAGGGTCGAGGACGTTGTAGTCTGAACTAATTGTTTTTTTGAGGTCAGCAACTAAGGGATAGTTGAGGTCGCCGACACCGCCTGATTTGCGGTCTGTTTGTATCCAAGCGAGGTGAGAGAATTCGCTGTCAACGGATACGCCGAGGATTTCGGTATCGATTTTCTTGAAGTCCTCGAAGCGATCGCTAAATGCTGTAATCTCAGTCGGGCACACAAAGGTGAAGTCCAAGGGGTAGAAGAACAGGACTACATACTTTTTGCCTTTATAGTCTGACAGTTTAACAGTCTTGAATTCCTGATCCACTACGGCTGTTGCTGCGAAATCGGGTGCAGCTTGACCAACCCGGAGGCATTCACTGGTCATAGATTTTGTTTCCTTTTTTACGAACTGTTACAAATATATCATACTCATAACGACTACAAGTATCTTCTGGATAAATCAAAAAAAATACGCTCTCAATTTTGAGAGCGTATTTTTTTTGATTTAATAATGGCTCAGGCGGGATTTGAACCTGCGACCTTGGGCTTATGAGTCCCCTGCGCTAACCACTGCGCCACTGAGCCAAATTTACTTCACGATTTACTATCGTAGCACGGTAGGGCTAGCTATGTCTTCTTTTCACACAACATTATTTCTCATAACTTCCAGTAAAAGTTATGAGTTTTGATAATCATTCAAAACCCATAACTTCCGACCAGTCGTTACCGAGAAGCGCTGGACGCATCGTCTGGCAGAAAAGCCATTGGGTTGATAGCACCCTGTCCGGCGGGATGAATTTCAAAGTGCAAGTGAGGCCCGGTACTGAAGCCCGTGCTGCCCATTTCGGAAATCTGTTCTCCTTGAGCAACTTTCTGACCCTTTTGCACCAAAATCCGGCTGTTGTGCGCATAGACAGTCTCAGTGCCGTCAGGATGGGTAATTTCCACCAGATACCCGTAGCCGCCGTCGTTCCACTGAGCATAGGTAACCACCCCGTCTGATGCTGCCACAATTGGCGTGCCGATCGGCCCTGCAATATCAATTCCTTTGTGCATCCGTCCCCACCGCCAGCCGTAGCCAGAAGTAAGAACACCCTTCGACGGCCAAATAAACCCGTTAGCCGACTGTTGTTTGCCGTTAGGCAGATAAGTATCAGGGCTCGAAAGCGGAGGCAGTTCTGGAGAAACCATCCGTCCCAAAGACGGGTTGCTTAGGGGATCGTAACCGTCGGCTCCCAAAGGAGCAGTTGCTACCACAGGCCGCTGCCCAGCAGAGGTCGGCGTCAGGTTTATCGGTTGCAGTTCCGCGGCGCGAGAGGGGTCTAAACGCTCTTGCTGCTGCTTCTGAACATGCTCAGACCAGGCTCTCGATGGCGGTCTGCTGATTTCATTCTGCACCGCCTCAGTATAGTCGGGGGTGTAGAGATATGGATTGACACTTGGCATATCCTCAGACGGGTTGACCGATGGCCCGTCAGTTGGAGCTAGGGACACCGCATTGGAGCCGATCGAATTGCGCGAGGCACGATATTCTTCTCGCAGCCTGACCACTTCTGCCCTCAAGCGTTCGGAATAAGGGTTGAGAGCGTCTGCGGTGGGGAGAGCCTCCGAATTCGAGTCTGGTAAAGCGCTAGTTGGATCGGCATTTGAAGCCTGGGCGCTAGTATTTGCCACGAAGCCGATCGGCTGCGGGTATGCTCCCGTAGCGATAGCGGTAGCATTTTCACGGGCTGGTCCAGGCAGGGCACTGGTGTCAACTGCACCTGTAAATGTTGGTTCGCCTTGGAGATCCAGCTTCCGTGGATCGCTAATGGTTTGGGAAACTTGAGTCAGCGGAATGCTGTTAATTTGGGGAACCATGGGCGCTGAAATATTGTTCAGACCTTCCAGGTTCTCCAGGGGAGAGACAACAGGCACTGTGGGTGCGGGTGCTGCAACGCCAGCACCGGCTATTTCCGAGGTAGACGAGCTGGGGTTCAAAGATGCGGGAACCGAACTCGCCGCCCAGACAGATGTAGAGTTGGAGGCAGAATAAGATGCTGCAGCCTCCACCCCTG
Organism: Microcoleus sp. Pol12A5; assembly: GCF_036701435.1. Lineage (NCBI taxonomy): Bacteria > Bacillati > Cyanobacteriota > Cyanophyceae > Oscillatoriales > Microcoleaceae > Microcoleus > Microcoleus sp. Pol12A5. The sequence continues at coordinate 2,336 of NZ_JAUBQU010000053.1, read as the reverse complement.
GATTTTTAAACCCAACTTGGGGAATTTTGAGCCGTTGATTGACATTCAGCAAGTTGGGGTTGCCCAGCTTGTTGACGGAGATCAGATCTTTGGGCGATACGCCGTGACCTTTGGCGATCGCATCTACCGTATCTCCCGGACGCACGCTGTATAGGACTTCAGCCGGCGCGGCGGTACTTCCCGCAGGGGGGACTAGCACAGCCGAGGGCACACTGGGTGTTGCCAAAGACGGTTCAATTGACTCGAATGCTCGATCGGGTGATGCTGCTTGACCTCCCCCGGAATTGGGAATTACAGGTGTGGCATCGAGGTCAGGAATAGTTGTCCCAGTTGCATATCCGGGAAAGGTCTGCGTCGGTGCTGACTCGGGTAAAAATGCCTCAGGTGTAGATAAATTTGCTCCCGCCTCAGACCCTAACAGGGTTCGACCCGATTCTGTGGTGCGGTTTTCCTGTTTTTTCAAACTGTCGATCGCCCCGTCTGCATTCGGGATGTCGATCGAACTTTGTTCCGGTACCGCCGTGACCAGCGGGGTCGCTGCGGTTGATGGCAGCGCTGTCATGGCTGCACTATCCAATGGCTCGGAGCCAGTCAGATTTAACTCTTGTTCTGGATTGACCGTCGCTGCGTGCTCTAGCCCAGCCGATGTGCTATAGCCTGCGTTCTGTTGTGGTGTGGCTTCCGTCGCAGTCGGAATTCTGAGCTGTTGGCCAACTTGGAGTATGGTATCGGGTTTGATGTCGTTGGCAGTTGCTAGTGCCGACGGTTCAACTTCATAATCCCGAGAAAGCTCCCAAAGGCTTTGCCCCTGCTGCACCTTAACCGCCACCCGGTCAGAAGGTGATCCGGGCTGTTCGGCCCTGGAACCGTCAACTTGTGCGGAGGTAGCGGGCCCGTTGGCCGAGACTGGCTGTACTTCAGCGGTGGATTCTGATGTCGGTGCGAGTTCAGACGCGCGAGCGCTGTCTCCATTTCTCGGTAGCAGAATGCCAGAAGCACCTACCGATATTGCCAGCCCGATCGTGGCGAGAGAGCGAACTCTGCCTGTGCTGAGCGTTGTCTGTTTGGATGGTTCCGCAGAACCGTCTCTGTCGATTTCACTAGCCTGAACAGGCTTAATTTGGGGATATGTTCGTTTCAAAAAAACGACCTCCTACTGAGAAGCGCTAACTGTCCTTGGAAACACTCAAGGGGATCGCATGACGCTGAGTTTAAATCAACAACCAAAAATATTCTGATTGTTGACAGCTATCATGCTTAGGCCAGATTACCTTGCTTTTTTAATTTAGACAAGCTCAAACCGTCAGAAATTTTAAAATTCTCGGTCAAACCTGCTGCAATTAACCCCACAAGCCTTACACCGCAATAGCTGGAACGAATACATAAAATCTTCGTTCCGGTAAGGCTCTGAACTCTCACCTATTATCAGACTTTAGGCTAATTTCCGGACAACCTACAACCGTATATTTACTAGATATAGTGTTCAGACCCAAGCTGGTACTCGCTCACGCCCTAAATCGCTAAAATTCTCGGTTTTTGTTGCTGAATCATCTTGGGAGTAATTTGGTGTTGCTGATAACAATCTGTTTTTGAATGAATAAAATATATTAATGTCTGCTATCTAGATTTTCACCCCTTAGATACAAATTTCTTATATTTAAAACCAGATTTGGCAGCCTGCAGCAGCTATTAAATATCTATATGTTTATGTGTTGATAATGATTTATCCCAGTTCGCCCAACTGTCGTTTAGCCTCAAATAAACCCACAGCGGCGCTGACCGAGAGGTTCAAACTCCTGACTCCAGGCTGGCTCATAGGAATAAAAACTGTGGCGTCGCAGGCATCCAACACGAATTGGGGAATGCCTACAGTTTCCGAGCCAAACATCAGCCAGTCGCTGGGCTGAAATTGGAATTGCGCGTAATTGCATCGCCCGCCAGTGCTGAATCCGATCGATCGTCCCCCGCGCTGCTGCCGATAGGCCAGAAAAGCCGCTAAGTCTTCGTGGCAGTGGAGGTTGACGTAGGGCCAGTAATCTAAGCCGGCCCGTTTCAGGTAGCGATCGCTAATTTCAAACCCCAGCGGGCCGACTAAATGCAGTTCCGTGCCTGTGGCAGCGCAAGTGCGGGCGATATTGCCAGTATTTGGGGGGATTTGCGGGTGAATCAAGACAAGTTGGGGCATGAAGCTAATTAAACAGCGAAAAATACAGCTATTGGGAAATTTATAAAACTACCCAAAGGTAGATATACCTTATAGCTTTTATTTATAACCTTTGTCGAGCTCCATTGATTAAATATTCTGATTTGTTTTTGGGAGTCGCTCTGCAACTTTT
>NZ_JAUBQU010000052.1:0-42574 GCF_036701435.1 Microcoleus sp. Pol12A5 | reverse complement strand
GCTGCAATAAACAGCCAAGAAATCCCGCAGGTGGTTTCGGATATTGTCATGAAGCTGATGGCGAAGAATGCCGAAAAACGCTATCAAAGTGCCTGGGGATTGAAACATGACTTAGAAAAGTGTTTGCAGCAGTGCCAAGAAACTGGAAAGATTGAAACTTTTGAGTTAGGAACGCGGGATATATGCGATCGCTTCCTCATCCCCGACAAAATTTATGGACGAGAAACCGAAGTAAAAACGCTCATACAAGCCTTTGAAAGAGTCAGCGAAGGTGCAACAGAAATCATGCTAGTAGCGGGTTTTTCTGGAATTGGAAAAACCGCAGTTATCAACGAAGTTCATAAACCCATTGTCCGCCAGCGCGGTTATTTTATTAAAGGAAAATATGACCAATTTCATCGCAACATTCCCTTCAGCGCCTTTGTGCAAGCATTCCGCGATTTAATGGGGCAATTGCTATCCGAATCAGATTGGCAATTAGAAACATGGAAAAGCCAGATATTAACTGCATTAGGAGACAACGGACAAGTCTTAATTGACGTAATTCCTGAGTTAGAAAATATTATCGGTAAACAGCCAGCAGCCATTGAATTATCGGGAACAGCCGCCCAAAATCGCTTTAATCTCCTGTTTCAAAAATTTGTGCAAGTCTTTACCAGTAAAGAACATCCATTAGTCATGTTTTTAGATGACTTGCAATGGGCCGATTCCGCATCACTGAACTTGCTGAAATTATTGATGCAAGATGCTGGGTATCTATTAATACTAGGTGCGTATCGAGATAATGAAATCTCCCCCGTACATCCATTCATTTTAACAGTGGATGAAATTGTAAAAACTGGGGCAACGGTGAATACAATTACTTTACCACCCTTAAGGCAACCTGATATGAATCAGTTGGTGGCAGATACACTGAATTGTGAATCATCTCTAGCCCAGTCTTTAACAAAATTGGTCTATCAAAAAACTCAAGGTAATCCTTTTTTTGCGACCCAGTTTCTCAAAGCATTACATGATGACAAGTTAATTAGCTTTGATTTCGAGATTCAATATTGGCAATGCGATATTGCCCAAGTGAAGGCCTTAGCCATTACTGATGATGTCGTTGAATTCATGGCATTGCAATTACAGAAATTGCCCAGAGAAACTCAGGATAGTCTCAAACTAGCGGCTTGTATAGGGGCGCAGTTTGATTTGAATACCTTAGCAATTGTCAGTGAGAAATCACCAGACAGTAGCGCCACAGCTTTATGGAAAGCCTTGCAGGAAGGTTTGGTAATTCCTACTACCGAAATTTATAAGTTCTTTACCCAATCTGATAGCGAGGAAGTTTTTAATGATTCCGCTAATCCGACTTATCGATTTTTACACGATCGCGTCCAACAAGCGGCTTATTCATTGATTCCTGACGAGCAAAAACAGCAGACCCATTACCATATTGGGCAATTACTCCAACAAAACTTATCAGAGATAGAAAAAGAGGAAAAGCTGTTTGATATTGTCGGGCATTTAAATTTAGGAATTGAGTTCATGACTCAAGCAGAGGAACGGGAAGCCTTAGCCAGATTGAACTTAGCAGCAGGACAGAAAGCCAGAAATTCTACAGCCTATGCAGGCGCCAGAAGTTTTGTAAAAACAGGGCTGGAGTTACTCACTGAAAACTGTTGGCAAACTCAGTATGAATTAACCCTGAATCTTTATGTGGCTGCGGCTGAAACGGCTTACTTAAATGCCGATTTTAATGGCATGGAAGAAATGGCAGCCCAGGTTTTGCGATCGGCGAAAACAATACTAGATAAAGTCAAGATATTTGAGATTCAAATCAACGCACTGACAACTCAGAGTCAGATGTTAGAAGCGATCGCTATCGGCACCAATGCCCTAGCACAATTGGGGATTGAACTCCCCTATGAAACTGACGAAGCATTGACACGCATTGCATTACAAAACCTCGCCAACCAACTGGAGGGCAAACAGATCGAGGAACTGGTTAACCTTCCCGTGATGAGCGATCCTCGGACAATCGCGGCGATGCAATTGTTAGGCATCTTGTTTCCGGCTATTTTTATGGGAAATCCTGCCTTGCAGCCTCTCCTTTGTGCCACAATGGTCAGTATATCACTTCAATTTGGCAATGCACCAGCATCAACAATCGGGTATGTGGGTTATGGCATTGTGCTGTCTGGTTTTTTCGGAGAAGTAGAAAAAGGTTATCGCTTTGGGCGAGTAGCACTGAGCTTACTCAATCAGTTGAATTGGCCAGAATTTAAATGTATCACTTTACTTTGGTTTGGCTGTTTTATTCAGCATCGTCAAGAACCACTGAGGGCAACAATCCCAACTGCGAAAGAAGGGTATTTAGTCGGAATGGAAACAGGTGATTTTCTCAATGCTGGCTACTGCGTCAGTAGTTATTTATATAATAATTTTTTTTCAGGGGTAGAGATTGATGATTGGCACGCAGAAATAGAAAATTACTGTGTTGTCTTAACGACTGTGAAGCAATATTCTCCTATGTTTTACGTGAAGATGACACAACAGACGGTACAGAACTTGAGGGAAATTGTCAATCAACCGGATTTGTTAATCGGTCAGGCTTATGATGAAACCGTGATGTTTCCTCAGCATAATCAGAATAGAGAGCTTACTGCACTCGCTCTTGCCTATAACTACAAACTAATGCTTGCCTATCTCTTTGGCAACTACACCAACGCCCTAGACTACATTGCTCAAGCAAGCCTCTATTTGAGGGTGGCGGCAGCAATGATTCATACTCCGGTTTTCCATTTCTATGCCGGGTTAACCTGCTTGGCAGTCTGCTCTAAGCAGTCAGAAATTGAGCAAGCGAACAGTCTCGCTTTGGCAGAAACCCATCAAACCACTTTGGCTCAATGGGCACACCAGGCGCCGAGGAATCACAAACATAAAATTGACTTGGTAGAAGCAGAAAAATGCCGGGTTTTAGGCAAGAATTATGAAGCTGGAGATTGGTACGATCGCGCAATTGCCGGAGCCAAGAAAAACGAATATATCCAAGAAGAAGCTTTAGGCAACGAACTCGCTGCAAAATTCTACTTAGATTGGGGGAAAGAAAAAGTTGCACAATCTTACATGATTGAGGCGTATTACTGTTATTCCCGTTGGGGTGCAAAGGCTAAAGTCGCTTATTTAGAACAACACTATCCACAACTACTGAAAGCTATTCTCCAACCTGCTAACTTTGTAATCACATCTGGGACAACAATCAACCCTACCTGGATGGGAAGCCTAGCTAGCGTCAGTAGTAGCGAGAATGTATGGTTAGATTTTCCAGCAGTAATGATGGCGGCACAAGCTATTTCCCAAGAAATTGAATTAGAGAAACTGTTAGCCACTTTGATGCAGATTACGCTGGCGAATGGGGGAGCACAAATCGGTTGTTTAGTGCTTCGCCAAGACCGACAATGGTTAGTCGTCACTCAAACCGCACAAAAGCAGACAAAAATATTAGAAATTCCTCTGGAACAATATCAGGAAATTCCTCATAGTTTAATTTATGCGGTGGCACGAACTCAAGCGACGGCTGTTTTTGATAACTTAAGTATAGCAGACCAATTTGCAGGCGATCGCTATATTATTGCTCATCAACCTAAATCAGTTTTATGTACTCCAATTATTCGCCAAGGAAAACTCGTCGGTATTGTTTACTTAGAAAATAACTTAACACTAGGAGCATTTACTAATGAGCGAGTAGAAATTCTCCAGATACTCGCAGCTCAAGCGGCGATCTCTATTGAGAATGCTCGTTTATATAAACAAATAGAAAAATATTCCCAAAGCTTAGAAGCAGAAGTAGCGCAAAAAACGGAAGATTTAAGCCAAAAAGCTTTTGATTTAGAGCAAGCATTTAAAAACTTACAACAAACCCAAGCACAATTAATTCAGAGCGAAAAAATGTCATCTCTCGGTCAACTGGTAGCTGGGATTGCTCACGAAATCAACAATCCAGTAACATTTATTCGTAGTAATGTTGCACATATAGAGGATTATGTCAAAGATTTGCTTATTTTACTTGATATTTATCAACAAGAGTATCCTGAAGCCCGTGGAGTAATTCAAGCAAAAATAGAAGAAATGGATTTAGAATTTATCTGGAAAGATTTAATTAAAATTCTAGAATCTATGAAATCAGGGAGCGATCGCATTAGCCAAATTATCCTGAGTTTGCGTAACTTTTCCCGTTTAGATGAAGCAGAGATGAAAGCAGTAGATTTACATACCGGAATAGAAAGCACTTTGCTAATTTTACAAACTCGCTTAAGACTAAGCGATGGCAAATCAGAAATACAAGTTATTAAAAGTTATGGAAATCTGCCCAATGTCATTTGTTATGCTAGTGAGATAAATCAAGTATTTCTGAGTATTATCAGTAACGCTATTGATGCTCTTCAATCAATTAATAAAACAGAAAAAAATCCTGTAATCATGATTCATACTGAAGTCATAGAAAAAGACAGGGTTAGAATTAAAATCTCTGATAATGGTGCTGGTATCCCGGCGAGTATTCAATCCAGAATATTCGATCCCTTTTTTACAACTAAACCAGTGGGTAGCGGTACAGGTTTAGGTTTATCTGTTAGCTATGGTATTGTCAAAAAACATGGCGGTAAATTAACCTGTAATTCTAGAGTTGGAGATGGTACAGAGTTAGCGATCGAGATTCCTATCAGCTATATTAGAGCCTAAAGAAGCTTCTTACTGCTACCCCCGTTGGGATGTCAAACAAAAAATATTCGATCATTTATTGACCACGAAAGCAGTGGGCAAAGGCACGGGATGGGGTTTGGCGATCGCACGGCAGATTGTAGTTGAGAAACATAGCGGTTCTATTCACATCAACTCTCGACAGGGAGCCGGAACAGAATTTATCATCACCTTACCCACTAATGCCTAACAAAAAAGTTAATTTTTTTCTCTTCTTCAGACCCATTTAACCGCTCGTTAACCCACCAATTACCAAATAACAACAACCATGAATAACTCTCACCAAAACCGCAACCAAAACATAAGCATTCAAATTCCCAACTATCAAATTCTCCAAACAGTTTATTCAGGAAGTCGCACCTTAGTTTATCGGGCCATCCGTACCAGTGACCGATTACCTGTCGTCATCAAACTGCTGAAAAACGAGTATCCCACCTTTAGCGAGCTGGTGCAATTTCGCAATCAATATACCATAGCTAAAAACCTTTGTCAAGCGGGAATCATCCAAACGTATAGTCTCGAACCCTCTCGAAATGGCTATGCATTAGTCATGGAAGACTTTGGGGGAATTTCGCTTCAGGAATGGGCGATTAAAGGGAAAAACGCACTATCTTTGAGAGAGTTTTTGGAAATCGCGATCGCACTATGCAATACCTTAGATATTCTCTACCGAGAGCGCATTATTCACAAAGACATCAAACCCAGCAATATCTTAATTAATCCCGAAACCAAACAGGTCAAATTAATTGACTTTAGTATTGCGTCTTTACTTCCAAGAGAAACACAAACTTTGATAAATCCCAATGTATTAGAAGGGACACTTGCTTATATTTCCCCAGAACAAACTGGTCGAATGAATCGGGGGATTGACTATCGAAGTGACTTTTATTCTTTGGGTGTGACTTTCTACGAATTACTCACAGGGAAATTACCATTTGAATCAAATGACCCAATGGAGTTGGTACATTGTCATATTGCCAAAGCAGCACCATTAGTACATGAAAATAACCCACAACTCCCCTCGGTAGTCTCAGAGATTGTCAGTAAATTGATGGCAAAAAACGCCGAAGATAGATATCAAAGTGCATTAGGACTGAAATATGATTTAAAAAAATGTTTACATCAACTACAAAAAACTGAGAAAATTCAGAGCTTTAAAATTGCACAACGGGATAGGAGCGATCGCTTCATCATCCCCGACAAACTCTACGGACGAGAAACTGAAGCAGAAACTTTACTGCAAGCATTTGAGCGAGTCAGTCTTGGTGCAACAGAAATGATGCTGGTAGCAGGTTTTTCTGGTATTGGTAAAACCGCCGTTGTCAATGAAGTTCATAAACCAATTGTTCGGCAACGCGGTTATTTTATCAAAGGAAAATTCGACCAATTTCAACGCAATATCCCCTTCTCAGCTTTTGTCCAAGCATTTCGGGATTTAATGGGGCAATTGTTAACCGAAAGTGATGTCCAACTAGAGCAATGGAAAAATCAAATATTAGAAACTGTCGGAAACAACGGTCAGGTAATTATTGAAGTCATTCCCGAATTAGAAAAAATCATTGGTGAACAACCACCAGCAGTAGAATTATCAGGAACAGCAGCCCAAAATCGCTTTAATTTATTGTTTCAAAAATTCACCCAAGTCTTTACTAGCGCCGAACATCCATTAGTGATGTTTTTAGATGATTTACAATGGGCTGATTCAGCATCATTAAAGTTGATGCAGCTATTAATGGTTGATACAGATCATCTTTTCATCATTGGTGCCTATCGGGATAACGAAGTCAATCCCGCCCATCCATTAATGCTGACTTTGAGCGAAATTCAAAAAAACCCAGCAGCCATTAATACTATTACTTTAACACCCCTGAGTCAATCCCAAATCAATCAATTAGTCGCTGATACCCTAAAAATTACAGAAAATTTGGCATTACCCCTTTCACAACTAGTCTCTCAAAAAACTAAAGGCAACCCATTTTTTGCCACCCAATTTCTCAAAGCCCTACACGAAGAAAATCTCATTCAATTTAACTTGGAGTTAGGCTGTTGGCAATGCGATCTGTCCAAAATTAATCAACAAGCTTTGACCGATGATGTTGTAGAATTTATGGCGTTGCAGTTAGAGAAGTTACCCTTAGTAACCCAGAATATTCTGAAGTTAGCCGCTTGTATTGGCAATCAGTTCGATCTAGCAACATTAGCAATTGTTTCAGAACACTCAGATGTAGAAACCGCAGCCAATTTATGGAAATCATTACAAGAAGGTTTGATTTTACCGATCGGTGATGTTTATAAATTTTATCTAGGGGAAGAAAGTCAAGCTGTTACGTCAGAAAAGTCTCAAAATGTTACCTACAAATTTTTACACGATCGCGTTCAACAAGCAGCCTATTCCCTAATTCCACACGACCAAAAACAGGCGACTCATTACCAAATCGGACAACTGCTGCTGCAACAGATTTCGGCACAAGCAAGAGAAGACCGTATTTTTGAAATTGTCAATCAATTAAATCACGGAACTGGTTTAATTACCAAACCAACAGAACGAGAAGAATTAGCCCAACTCAATTTAATTGCCTGTCGCAAAGCCAAAACTTCAACCGCCTATCAAGCCGCCCATGAATATGCCACAGCAGGATTGTCTCTGTTGGCAGAAAATACTTGGCAGCAGCAGTATGAAATGACCCTAGCCTTGTATGAACTAGCAGCGGAAGTGGCAATGCTAAACGGTAATTTTGAGGCGATGGAACAGTTCATTGATATTGTCATTCAACAGGCACGCTCCTTACCTGAAAAAGTCAACGTTTACTGCTTTAGAATTCAATCTCATATTTCCCAAAGTAAATTAACCTCAGCGATCGCGATCGCCCAACCAGTTTTACAACAGCTTGGCGTCACCTTTCCTGAAACACCAACACGATCAGATCTTCAACAGGAAATCCAAGAGATTGAGGAACTTATTGGAAATAGGGAAATTGCCGATTTGGTTAACTTGCCTGAGATGAGGGATGTGGAAAAACTCGGTACTATTAAGATTGCCAATATCATCAGCCCAGCAGCTTACCTCACGGGCTCTGCGCTGTTCCCATTGCTGAGTACTTTGTCGGTTAAACTTTCCATTCAGTACGGTAACACATCGATTTCTGCTTACGGCTATGTGAACTATGGCAATATTCTCTGCAATTTCTTCCAAGTCGTGGATACAGGAACACAGTTTGGTTTCTTGGCACTCCAGATTATTTCAAAACTCGATGCCAAAGCAAGTAAAACAGATGTTTTGATGCTCTTGGGGTTATTTGTTGTACACCGAAACTCTCACATTCAAGAAACACTACCCCTGTTGCAAGAAGGTTACACCACTGCCATAGAATTTGGGAACTTGGTACTTGCTGGGTATAATGGCCACAGTTTTTGCCTCAATTCTTTTTGGTGTGGTCAATCCCTGGCTACGTTAGAGCAGGAAATTTGCGCTTACTGCCATAGTTTGATGCAATTAAATCAATTGACAACCGCAAATTATTGCCGGATCTATTGGCAGCCTGTTTTAAATTTGCTAGGTCTTGCAGAACATACCACCCTTTTGTCTGGGAAAGCCCTTGAAGAAACAGAATTTCTCCAGCAGCTACAATCTGCCAAGGATGGATATGGATTGTATATTTTCCATTTGTATAAACTGATGCTTTGTTTCTTGTTTGGAGAAATTGAGCCAGCGAAAAATCATGCTATTGAATTCAGGCGCTATTTTATGGCTGGTGCGGGATTAGTCAGCGAACCAGTATTTTATCTTTATGAATCTCTGCTAACTCTGGCACAATTGAATCCAGAGTTAGATGAAACATCAGAAGCATTGCAGGGTGTCATAGAAAACCAAACCAAGTTACAGCAATGGGCGTATCATGCACCCATGAATTATCAACATAAGGTTGATTTGGTAGCGGCAGAAAAATGTCGAGTGTTAGGACAAAAAGCCGAAGCAATTGAGTTTTACGAGAAGGCGATTTCTCTTACCAAAGCCAACGAATATACCCAAGAAGAAGCACTTGCTAACGAACTGGCTGCTAAATTCTACCTACATTGGGGCAAAAAGCGCATAGCCGGGGAATACATGATTGCAGCCTACTATGCCTATGCTCGTTGGGGTGCAAAAGCCAAAGTTGCTGACCTAGAAGCTCGCTATCCGCAACTGCTTGCACCTATATTAGAGCAAATCCGTTCTCCTCTCTCCACTCACGAAACTATCTTCACTTTAGGGAGTGTTACCTCCACCAGTTCTGCCACATCCAGTAGTAGTGTTTCTGTGGCTTTAGATTTAGCTGCTATTCTCAAAGCTTCCCAAGCAATATCCGGTGAAATCGAACTCGAAAAGCTACTTTCATCGTTGCTTTCAATCGTCATTGAAAATGCGGGGGCTGATAAATGCGTGTTCATGCTATTGCGAGACGATCGCCTGTTAATTAAAGGGTCAATTACCGAGGGTTCCAAGCCAGTTGTCTTGCAGCGTCTTCCCATTGAAGAGAGTCAAGAAATTCCCCTGAAGCTGATTTACAAAGTCAAGCACAACAGGCAGACTGTTGTGCTGCTGGATGCGACGACCGAGCGGACTTTAATAAATGACCCATATATCATGCGTCAGCAGCCGAAGAGTATCTTGTGTAGTCCGATTTTGCATCAAGGGAAGCTGATGGGCATTTTATATCTAGAAAACAATTTAGTTACGGGAGCATTTACAAGCGATCGCGTTGAACTACTTAACTTACTCTGCGCTCAAGCGGCGATTTCCTTAGAAAATGCTCGACTTTACGAGCGATCTCAGAACTATGCTCAACAGCTAGAACAGTCTCTGGAAGAGTTAAAGAATAGTGAAGCCCGCTTTCAGAAACTTGCCAATAACGTACCTGGCTTGATTTATCAGATTCGGATTCAAGCCGATGGTTCTGCTTCAGTGCCCTACGTCAGTTCTGGATGTCAAACACTCTATGAAGTGGCGGCAGAGGATGTGATGGTAGGAAAATACAGCCTACGCGATTTTGAACATCCCGACGATCGAGCAGAAGCGTTTCGGGCAGTTATCGAGTCGGCTCAAACGCTCACCCCATTTCAACATGAGTGGCGGATTATTACTCCCAGTGGGAAAGTGAAATGGGTGAAAGCCGCTGCTCAGCCAGAACGTAGAGAAGACGGAGAAACCGTTTGGGATGGAATGCTGATTGATATTACCGATCGCAAGCAAGCAGAAGCAGCTGTAATTCAAAAATCACAGGAACTCCAACAGACTCTGGTAGATTTGCAGAACACCCAACTGCAAATGGTGCAAAGCGAAAAAATGGCATCACTCGGAAATCTGGTAGCAGGTGTTGCTCATGAAATCAATAACCCCGTCGGCTTTATTTGCGGCAATTTGAATGAAACCCAGCAAACGGTGCAAGACTTAGTGGAGCATCTCAATCTCTATCGCGATCGCGCTCCAGAAACAGAGGTTGCAGACCATGCCGAAGATATCGATTTAGACTATATCATCGAAGACTTGCCTAAAATGATTGACTCCATGAAAGTGGGATGCGATCGCATTAAAAGTATCAGCACTTCGCTCCGCACCTTTTCTAGAGCTGACAAAGACTATAAAGCGCCCTTCAACATCCACGAGGGCATAGATAGTACGCTCTTAATTCTCAAATATCGATTGAAAGCGAACGATGAGCGACCCGCCATTGAAGTAGTGAAAGACTACGGCAATATTCCGACGATCGAATGCTTCCCCGGACAGCTTAACCAGGTGTTTATGAACATTCTAGCCAATGCGATTGATGCGTTAGATGAATCAAATACTGGTCGAAGTTTTGCGGAAATTCAGGCGAATCCCAACCGCATTACAATTACAACCTCACTAGAAGATAACCAGGCTAAAATTACCATTACTGATAATGGAAAGGGTATGAGTGAATCAGTCAAAGAGAAAATATTCGATCATTTGTTTACGACGAAAGCGGTAGGGAAAGGAACGGGATTAGGATTGGCGATCGCACGGTTGATTGTAGTTGAGCAACACTTTGGTATGATCGAAGTCAACTCAACTTTAGGTCGCGGTACAGAATTTATAATTTCACTGCCATGTTGAGCATTAGCTGGGTAATTTATAGCCAATTTTGGGATTTTTTTTGAAACTTGAAAGTTTTTTACACCCCAATTTACAATTTCTAGTGAGCGATAACTTCTGCCAAAGTCTTGATACTTCCGTCGGACTAATTCATAAAGGAATCTCGATCGCAAATTCCGTACCTTCTCCTACGGTGGAACGGCAGCTCAAGGCTCCGGCGTGTTTTTCCGCGACAATTCGGTAACTGATGGCTAACCCTAAACCAGTGCCTTTTCCCATCGGTTTTGTCGTGAAAAACGGGTCAAATAATCGACTCCGCACGTCTTCTGTCATGCCGATCGCATTATCGGCAATGCGGATGCAAATACTATTTTCGTTCAGGGCTTCTGTGCGAATCCTAATAGTTGGTTTCCAATCGTCGCCGCCGGCAGCCGATCGCCTTTTTTGGTTGCAAGCATCTTCCAAGGCGTCAATACTGTTGCTAAGCAGATTCATAAATACCTGATTGAGCTGACCAGCATAACATTCTATTAAAGGGAGTTGACCGTAATCTTTGATGATTTTTATTTCTGGATAGTCGCCTCTGGCTCGGAGTTTGTTGTGCAATATTAAGAGGGTATTATCTATGCCTTCGTGAAGGTTGGTAGGCTTTTTTACGGAGTCGTCTAAACGCGAGAAATTTCGCAAGCTCAGAACTATTTCGCGAATGCGATCGGCTCCCATTTTCATCGAAGATAATATTTTTACTAAATCTTCTCTCAAAAATTCTAAATCGATATTGTCAATAAATTCTTGAACTTCTACCACGGGCTGAGGATAGTGTTTTTGGTAAAGTTCCACAAGCTGCAACAAGTCTCGGATATATTGGCTGGCGTAGGAAATGTTGCCGTAGATAAAACTGACAGGGTTATTAATTTCGTGAGCTACTCCAGCTACCATTTGACCGAGACTTGACATTTTTTCGGTATGAATTAGGTGAGCTTGAGTTTCTCGAAGTTCTTTGAGAGCGATTTCTAGCTGCTGGGCTCTGTTGTTGGCGATCGCCTCGGAGAGCCGCAAAGCATCCTCCGCTGCTTTGCGCTCAGTCATGTCAAAAATGGCACCGTTGAGGGATAAAACTTCACCGTCTGCGTTGAAAAGGGCTTGACCTTTCTCTGCAACCCACCGCACATTTCCGTCGCAGTGCATCAGGCGATATTCGATGATGTAAGGTTGTTTTGTCTTAATAGCCCGATCGATAATTGTCTCGATCTGCTCAGCGTCATCGGGATGAACTATACTCGGAAAAGCCTGCACCGGTTTTTGCATAAAGTTAGCTGCAGGATAGCCGGAAATAGCTTCTATGCCACTGCTGATAAAAGTTAGGCTCGATCGCCCAGCAGCACTGCATCGGTAAACCGCACCGGGAATGCTAGAAACTAATGACCTAAATTCTTCTTCCCTTTCTCGCAAAGCTGCCTCAATCCGCTTGCGTTCGCTAATATCGCGAGCAAACGCGCACTGATATTCTTTGCCGTTAAATTCCAAATGGTCGATCGTAATTTCTACCGGAAAAATGCGACCGTACTTAGTGAGGTGGTGAACTTCAATATTAACTGAACCGCAGCGTTTTAAGACTTTCCAGTGCAAGCTCCAAGCACTTTGGGGAAAATCTGGATTGATGTCGTGCACTGTCATCGAGAGCAATTCTGCTGCAGAATATCCCAATGAAGTGCAAGCAGCGTCGTTGACGTACAAAAATTTACCGTCGGGTCCGATCCAGAATATCGCATCTGCCGATCGGTCGATCGCAAACTGAGTCAGTTGCAACTTTTCTTCAACTCGCTGGCGATCTGCAATTTCTTTTTCTAACTGTTCATTAAGCGAATTGAGAGCTAAAGCGCGATCGATAATAGTATCTGAAGCGTAAAAATCGATCAATTCTTTCGCCAATTCTCCTTTCTCTATATCATGCTGGTGCGGATTTTCTTCTACCTGTTTTAACGACTGTTGTTGAAATTTTTCTCTTTGATTAAAACCAGACTCGGCAAGTGCTTTCGGCATCAGGGCGAAGGCGACTGCGGCTAAAAGCCAAGAAATCAAAGCACTTGTAGCTTTAAGAGTTACCGACAGCCAATATATGGAATGCCAAAGCGTCCAAACTTCCGTCAATTTAGCCGCACCCCAGGCAAAAAAAACAACGGCAAACACCCGGAAAATCCTGCGGTGAGAACCTTGGCGGGTAAAATAAACTAAAGATAGGGCGATCGAACAATAAGCCAGTGCAGTCAGCGAGTCAAAAACAGCGTACAATCGCAACTCCGGCACCAGCTTGCAGGCGAGTGTAGAAGATACAGAAATTGTTGAAAAAAAATTTGTTAATTGTTCTTGCATAAAGTTCAAGAAAAAAATTATCTGTACCAATGCAAATCCGATCAAATCTAATTATTTGATTTCGGCTAGTGAAATATTTACATAATTATATACTTTTTTCATTTTTTATGAAACAGCTATTTTTTCAGGAAATGTCAAAACTGTCGAGGTTGGGCCCCGGAAAGGAAGCTTTATCGCAAGTATGAGCAATGGTGAGCGTCACGGCTAGCAACGCTTAGGTTGCTCCCTGTAACGGAATAAATAGGTTCGCCTAGCTCTTGATTCAGAAACATTTAAATTGTTAATGATCGGTATTAAATTTTCTTTTAGATTACTTAAGCAGTGAGCTAGGGGTTAAAAACCCCTGGCTCACAGATGGACTAACAGACTTTTAAGGCAGAGAAAATCTCAATTTTTGGGGTGGAAATCCACAATTAAGCGCCGCCCAGGGCCCACTGCACCAAAGTCCGAACTCCAAAACCGGTAGCCCCAGGGCCATTGTAACCATTTTCTTTGTCAGTCCAAACCGGGCCGGCAATATCTAAATGCGCCCATGCAGTATCCTTTACAAACTGCTTCAAAAATAGCGCCGCCGTAATCGAACCGCCGGGACGAGGGCCAGTATTTTTCATGTCGGCGTGCAATGCTTTCAAGCCCTCAAAATACTTCTCTTCCATCGGCATTCGCCAAAATTTTTCGCCTGCCAACTCTGAGGCGGCGACTATTTCGGCAGCGACGCTATCTTGAGGACTCCACAAACCCGCGATATCGTCGCCTAAAGCAATTACGCAGGCTCCGGTCAGAGTTGCTAAATCGACAATCGCGTCAACTCCCAATTTATCAGCAAATACCAAAGCATCAGCCAGTGTTAAACGACCTTCAGCGTCCGTATTGTTGACTTCAATTGTTTTGCCGTTGGAAGCTGTAAGGATGTCTCCAGGGCGCATGGCGCGGCCGCTGATCATGTTTTCAGTGACGGCACTGATAAAGTGAACTTCTACATCTGGTTTGATGTGTCCGATCGCCTTTGCCGCACCCAAAGTAGCCGCAGCGCCGCCCATATCTATTTTCATCATTTCAATGCCGCTGCCCGCACCTTTGATGTTCAAACCACCAGAATCAAAGGTCAATCCTTTGCCGACTATTGCTATTTTGCGGCGCGGTGTGCCTTCTGGTTTGTAAGTTAAATGGATGAATTTAGGCGGTAAATCAGATGCTAGGGCAACGCCGAGAAAGGCTCCCATGCCGAGTTTTTCGCAGTCTTCCCGCTCCAATATTTCTAATTCTAAACCGCATTCGGCAGCTAGACTTTGAGCAGTTTCTGCCATTGTAATCGGAGTGACAAAATTTGCCGGCGCTGCGACTAATTCCCGTGCTAAAATGACTCCGGCAGTGATTTGGCGGGATCGGGCGATCGCACTTTCGGTACCGGCAAAACCGAGCAAATGAATTTGTTCGAGTTGCGGGCTTTTGTCTTCCTGTTCCGATTTGAAACGGTTGTCTTGATTCAAGGAGAGTTCTACACCTTCGGCGATCGCGCTTGCTGTAACATCCGGCGCGTTTTTCCACACCGGAAAGCTAATTCCGAGGGTTTTGCATTTCTCTTTTTTGGCTAACTTGGCGCAAACGCCTGCTGCTTGCCGCACGGTGTCTAATTTTAAATCCTCTGTTTTGCCCAAACCGACGATCGCAATTTTGCGAATGGGATTATTGCCGCCGACGCGGGTGATGGCGCTGGTGCCCACTTTGCCCTTAAAATCTACTTCCAGTAGCAGCTCTTTCAAAGTGCCTGCAAGCTTTTCATCTAATTGTGCCAGATCGCCCGTGAGTTCCAGGGCATCCTCAAATAGACCAATTGCCAAGGCGTCTCCGGTCCAAACAGAGCGGGGCGTATCGGTGACTAGAAATTCCATGTTTTGATTTACACTTTAGATTTTAGATTTTTGATTGTACTTTGTAGTGGGTGGTTTGTGGTTTTTCCTTTGTGCGCGTAAATAGATCGGTCGCACAAATTTTCCGCTCCACATCAAAATAAATTCTGCTACTATATCAGCCAAGTCCGCCTGCGATCGGATCTTCCACCAATCTCAATCATCTGTGTGGGGGTCGGCTGTCCGTTTTTGCCCCACTCTTAACATTTATTTCTCGTTAAACAGGTCTCCTGCCTGTGATGGCGTGGAACACCCATCCTGCCTCTGATGGCTTTTGACAAACGATCGGTTATCTATTGTTATTTTCTTAAATTTTCCCATGCTAAAACGACGCCGGGCCCGATTTTCTGTTTTAATCAGCGTTTCAGTTTGCGTTATTGCGATCGGCTCTTTGGTTGCTGCGATGAAATGGATGGGTTTTGGCTCGGTCCAGAAGGCTCAGCAGCCCCTGAATGCAGCGAATTCCGAATCGGAAGTCAAGATGCTGGTGTCGCTGTCACCGAGCGAGCGATCGGCAAAATTAGTTGAACTCGCAGCCAGTCAGTCTGAAAGTACGAACCCGCAGCAGGAAATCTCCCCTCAAAGCCGCGCCCGCTACCTGCTTGCCAGCGATTTAATCCAGCAAGGAAATGCGGCCAAAGCATTAAAATTATTGGACAAATTAGAGCAAGAATATCCGGTTTTAGCTGCTCACATTGCCCTAAAAAGAGCGCAAGCTTACCAATTGAGCGGCGACAAAGGCAAAGCCCAAAAAGCTTGGCAGGAACTGCTCAAAAACTATCCGAACGACCCCGTAGCAGCAGAAGCTTTATATGTTTTAGGCAAGTCAAAACCGGAATATTGGCAACAGGCAATTACTGAATTTCCTGGTCATCCCCGCAGCGTAGAAATTGCCCTCCGCAAGTTAAAAGAAAATCCCAATCAGCCGCAGTTGATGCTGCTCGTAGCAAAACACGGTCATTATGTCAAAGACTACGGGACAATTTTGGAACAACTGGTGCAGCGAAACAGCGCCGCTTTGAAACCGGAAGATTGGGAAGAAATTGCCTTTGGCTATTGGGAAAAACAAGATTACGGCAAAGGAGCTATTGCTTACGGGAAAGCTCCCCGCAACGCCAAAAATCTTTACCGCAAAGCTCGCGGTTTGTGGCTCGACGGAAAAATCCCGGAATCAAGAATTGCCTATCAAGAATTAGTGCGCGAGTTTCCCGATGCCGAAGATACTGGTTTGGGTTTAATTCGGCTATCGCGGCTGAGCGAAGCGAAAGAAGCCATCGTTTTGCTCGATCGAGTTATTAGCAAATTCCCCAATTATGCCCCCGAAGCTTTGTTAGATAAATCCCAACTTCTCGACAAAGCACGCAGCGGTCAATCTGCCTCAGATACCCGGAAGTTGCTCTTGACAAAATACAATAATTCTGATAAAGCTGGCGAATTGCGGTGGACGATCGCCCAGCAGTTTGCCAAAGGCGGAGATTTAAAATCAGCTTGGCAGTGGGCGAGAGAATTAACCACCCACAATCCCGACAGCGAACAAGCTCCAGAAGCAGCATTTTGGGTGGGGAAATGGGCACAGCAACTCGGCCGCGAACAAGACGCCAAGACTGCATTTGACTACACGATCTTACGCTATCCAGAATCATATTTTGCGTGGCGATCGGCTGTACTTCTCGGCTGGCCCGTAGGCGACTTTACCACAGTCCGAGATTTGTCTCCCAATGTAGTGCGGCCCCATCAGCGCCCCGAACCAACCGCCGGTTCTCCTGCGTTGAAAGAACTCTATCAATTAGGTCAAGATAGAGATGCTTGGACGCTGTGGCAAGTAGAATTTATCGATCGCGTAGAACCAAGTATTGCCGAACAGTTTACCGACGGTTTAATGCGAGTTGCAGTCGGAGACAATTTAGACGGTTTGTGGATGGTTAGTAGTTTGCGGCAGCGCGATAAACCAGATGATAGAACCCAATACCTCGATCTCAGACAGCAACCGATTTATTGGCAAGCACTTTATCCTTTTCCTTACTTAGAAAGCATTGTCAAATGGTCGCAAGAACGCAAAATAAATCCAGTATTAGTAACCGCATTAATCCGTCAAGAATCGCGGTTTATGCCCTCCATCAAATCATCAGTTGGCGCCACCGGTTTAATGCAAGTAATGCCTGAAACAGCAGCTTGGGTTGCCGCTCAAATCAGCCTCAAAAAGTATTCATTGGAGAATGTGGACGACAACGTTAAACTCGGTACGTGGTATTTGGATCACACTCACGACGAGTACAAGAATAACTCGATGTTAGCTGTGGCGAGTTATAATGCCGGTCCGAATGCAGTATCAGATTGGTTGAAGAGGTTTAATTTTAGTGACCCGGATGCTTTTGCGGAAAAAATTCCCTTTCCTGAAACGAAAGGATACGTAAAATCGGTGTTTGAAAATTACTGGAATTATCTGCGGATTTACAATCCAGAAGTTAATCAGTTAATGAGTGAGCATTATGCGACTGCTCAGAAAAAAGCAAAGCCTTAGTAATTATGGTTGAGGCTAAGCTTTCAGGAACGGACTCTCCGGCCCGTTCCACAAACAAATTTATTTTGTGTATTGATTTTTTCGGGTGGGCTTCTAGCCCGCCCATACCAAAATTCTAGAAAGTGAAATTATGGAATGATAAAATAAATCACCGGCATCCCAAGGAATCGCGAGTAGAAATCCCTGTTTTAGAATTAATACCGCTGGCTTTTGTGCACAATTCTTTAACTTGTGAGCCGTCCATAATTGCGTCGGTAAAGTCAGCGCCGGTAATATCAACTCCGTCAAAAGTAGAACGCAGCAAAATTGTTTCCGCTAAAATTGCATCACTTAAATCGGCATTAGTAAATTTAACTTGATCTATCATTGCATTAGTTAAATTGGCGCCATGCAAATTCGCTTGAGTCATCACCGAAGCGCTCATAATTGCTCCCCGCAAATCGGCATTAGAAAAATTAGTCAAGTCCATATTAGCGTTAGAAAACTCAGCGGCCCGCAGCATTTGACCCGAAAAATCGCGTCTTGTCAGTTCGGCATTGCTAAAGGACAACGGCGGAGCGTAATATTTAGATTGAGCCAGCGCTGGCCGCGGCAGGATGAAGATAGTTAGCGCCAAAAGGAATGCTGCTAGTTGCCGAAGTTTCATAAGTCTGATATTCTCGCAAGGTGGGTATTTCGTAGTGTATCCCGAACTTGGGTCGATCGACTAACCAGGTACAATCTTAATTAATAGTGATGGAGATGGAAAAAAAGATATGCTAAGTTTTTTCTTAACTTGGATAGTAGCAGCAGTTTCGCTGATCGTTACCGCTAACATTGTACCAGGTATTTCGGTGGTTAGCTTTCCGGCGGCGATGGTGGCTGCTGTTGTTATCGGATTGGTGAACGCGGTTGTCAGACCGATTCTTACATTGCTGACGCTGCCTTTGACCATTATTACTTTAGGTTTGTTTTTATTCGTTGTGAATGCAATTTCGCTTTCCCTGGCTTCGTTGTTGGCGGGTGCGTTCAATATCGGCTTTGCGGTTAACGGTTTTTGGCCGGCTTTGTTTGGTTCGATTGTTTTGTCATTCGTGTCTGGGTTGATTGGTCGATTTGTGAATGCCAATACTTTGTCTCAGTAATACATTATCCCAGATACTCGATCGGGCAAACTGCAACCGCTACTGTTACCGCAGAACCCGCCCTAACCCCTCCTTGTGAAAGGGGGGGATTTTTGGTGCGAAATATTTTTTTAGGAACTAAGAGGGCATTTGAACCGCAGATAAACGCAGAGGGGCGCTGATGATTGATGGATATCTGCGTATATTCGCGTTCATCTGCGGTTAAATTTTCTTTTTTAACTGCACAAAGTGCCGCAGCTTCTGCTACGCTGGGCGTCCCGACTGCTTTTGCTGCAATATTTGAAGGGTTGGGGACTTCTACGGAACTTAAAATGTCAGCAGCAAAGGTTTTTAACGGCCAATTTCGCTCTTGACAAAGTTCCAGCAAGCCGACTTCACCTGCTTTAGTGTCTATTGTAGCAATACCTGCGATCGCACTTTCCGCTAAATGATAAGCACGGCATACTTGTTTAATCGCAGTTTCTATTAATTCTCGCCCTGTTCCGCGTTCGCAACCTATCCCTATCCACAACACTCTCGGATGCCACTGAACTTTTGGCAAAGCAGATTCCGGGGAAAATCTTCTCTGCGTGAAACTAATCCAAATTCTGGCTTTGATAGTTGATAGATTTTCCCCATCCCAATACAAAGAATGTTTTTCGGGCAGACTGTTTTGCCACAAAGTAGAACCAACTTCTTGAATTACTTCGACAGTTTCCCCTCTAGCCATAGCCGCCGCCACTCCTGTCCAGTCACCTTCCCCGCGCTGCCAGCCGCTGGGAATGTCTAGCATCTCTAAAGTAAATTCATCGCTCATTATTCCGTTATCTATTCTGTAGTTTCACTGCGACCGCAATCTTAAAAAAAATTTAATACTTTGTTTATTGAAACTTTTGCTACAACTGTAGCATAAAATACAAAAAATCAAACATTTAAGATGGTAGAACTAAATCAGTTACTGTTAGAGTTTGAAAACAACCTCAAATGGGAAGGAGTGACAAAAGAATGGATAGAGCGGCGGGAAAGTTGGGTTAGCGATGTGGCAGCATCAGTTAATCTGACAGATCTAGCATAACTGCTAGTTGAATATAAATCTTCTAACTTGCAGTGGGAATCGGTAGATATGCAGTCGCCAGAGCGTCGTAACCGTTGGGTAGAAGAATGTCTTGGAGCATCGATTGTTCAAGAAGTATCAAGTTTATTGCTGGAACTTGAAACCAATACCAATTGGAAAGCTGTGACTACTGATGAATGGCAGCAGAATTGCGAGAAATGGGTACCGCAAATACACAAGTTTAAGGATTAGTTTCCAGGAGTCAGAGCAGGTAGAGATGCGTTTTTATAACCTAATATTTCCTAATGACTAATCGCTAGTTCTTCCTCTTTCAGCTAAACCCCATTTAGAAAAATCTCTGCGAGTCATTCAGCCCTTTTCTGCATTTGCTGCGGAGAAGCATTCGGCTCCATAATCGTATTTTGACTGAAGGGCGCGACTGCAAACATTGCCAAAAATACCTGAGCGACAATTTTCTGATTCATCTTTGGATAAACTTGTTTTTCCATCGCCGTTTCCAAATAAAACCTCAGCCACATAGCTCATTATAAAAAACCAACAGTCTCAATCAATAAAATTTGTCCAAAAATAGCACAAACTGCAAACAATACCAAATTTAATATGGTAGAACTAAACCAATTACTGTTAGAGTTTCAAGCCCACCTAAGCAGGGACGCAGTGACGGAAGAATGGAAAGAACGTCGCGACTGTTGGATGAGCGAGGTATCAGCAGCAAGTGACGAAAAACACCTAGCGAAATTGCTAGCTGAATTAGAATCCAATTTTCAGCGAGAAGCGGTACAAAGTCTCTGGAAAATGATCCGTGAAAGTTGGGTAGAAGAATGTCATATAGCATCGACGCTGGAAGAAGTATCAAGTCTATTGCTGGAACTTGAAAGCAATACAACTTGGGAAGTAGTGACGGATGAATGGCAGGATAATCGGGAGAAGTGGGTGCAAAAGATGTACGAATTTATAGAGTAATAATTCACTTAATCAAAATCCACTTTCATTGTGAATGATGTCCCTCCTGTGCGGTTGATTGTCTCGCTTCCGTCAATTACTTTAAATCCACAGCGCTCGTACAAACTCAGGGCCCGATTTGAGCTTCTGACACTCAGGGAGACCGATCGATAAGATGCTTTTGCCGCTGACAACAAACGAGCCAGCAACTGCGTTCCTACACCCTGATTTGTATATTCTGGAAGAACCGCGATCGCCAATTCCGGGGTAGTATCGTCAACCCAGCCAAAGCCCTTGTCATCCCCTGTCAACAAACGCAGCCAGGCGGCTCCTACTGGCTGGCTGGCGTTCAATTCGATGGCTGCGAAGCCCAAATCGTTTGCACGTCCCCAATTCTTGACATATTTGGCAATTAAAGGATGATTGACAACCGCTTGCACCGTTGATTCGCCTTCTTCTGCCATGTGCGCCGCTTCATACAGCATTTGCCACAAAAAAGGCTCGTCTTCCTGCGTTAGCCGCCGAATAGAATAGTGCAAAACTTTGCTCATAACAAGTTTTTCCTATTGCCCTAATTATTCATCTTTAATTAAAACCCCATTCAGAAAAATATCTGCGAGTCCTTCAGCCATTTCCTGCATTTGCTGCGGAGAAGCATTCGGCTCCATAATTGTATTTTGACTGAAACCCGCGACTGCAAACATTCCCAAAAATACCTGAGCGACAATCTTCGGATTCATCTTCCGATAAACTCCTTTTTCCATAGCCGTCTCAAAAAAAGCCTCAGCCACATTAGTCATTTTTCCGATGACTTCCAACTGAATTCTGTCGCGCAAATCCGGGTGAAATTGCGCCTCCAAAAAACACACCCGCATCATGTCGCTATTCTCGCGGATATTCAGCATCCGCCGCCGCATCACCTGAGCCACTGCTTTGTAACTGCCCATCTCGCTTAATTCAGTCAGCAAATCCGTCAGCAACTCCACCCATCCTTCCGTCGCCACCTCAATCAAAATCGCTTTTTTATTATCAAAATGCCGAAATAGCGTACCCTCTGCCACCCCCGCCGCCGCTGCTAAATCGCGAGTTGTCGTGCCGTCGTATCCGCTGCGGGCAAACAACCGCTGAGCGGCTTGTAAAATCCGCTTCTTGGTTTCTGTTTCAGAAGGAGGAGACTGATTAAAAATTCGCATGGCTTTGCAATCGGTAATTGGCGACTTGGATCTACGGTATCGGGACTGAATGGCTAAATTAATGTTAAGTTTTAAGTTGTGCGCGGCTTTGATCCCAAACTTAAAACTCCTCGCTCAACTCCAGACCCTTTTTGAGATTTGCTGTATCAGCCTAACATCTGCGGCGCAACAGATCGCTTATGCCTCCAAAAATCTTTATCCTTAAAAAAGAATCTCTGACCGCCGAGCACAAACATTTTTTGTTTGACAATCCAAAATCTCAATTCTAAAATCTAAAATCGAATGACCCCGCAGTTCCAAAAACCCCGTGAAGCGAAGCTATCCCGTAGGGAATCGCCCGATCGCCAAACTCGATTCATCGCCTCCCTGCTGGCCGCTGTACTGCTTTGGTGGGGCATTTCTCCAGAAATGGCCCTTGCCCGCCCCAACCCCGCTAGCGGCTCCCAAGCAGTCTCTGTTCAACCGTCGCTCGATCGAGTAATCAGCCAAGTCAGCGAATTTAAGCTCGACAACGGCATGAAATTCATCGTACTCGAAAGGCCCAGAGCGCCCGTAGCATCGTTTCTGATTCACGCCGATGTCGGCGGCGCAAACGAACCCGACGGTCAAACAGGTGTCGCTCACTATCTCGAACATTTAGCCTTTAAAGGCACGCCAAAAATCGGCACTACCGACTACCAAGCCGAAAAGCCGCTCTTAGAAAAACAAGACCAACTCTTCGAGCAAATGCAAGCAGCCAAGGCCAGCGGCAAAACTGAAGAAGTCGCCCAATTAAAAGCAGAATTCGACAAAGTTGAAGCTGAAGCTTCGCAATTTGTCAAGCGTAATGAACTCGGCAAAATAGTGGAACAAGCAGGCGGAGTCGGACTAAATGCCGCTACTTCCACCGACGCCACAATGTATTTTTACAGCCTTCCAGCTAATAAGTTAGAAATGTGGATGTCGCTGGAATCCGAGCGATTTCTAGAACCAGTATTTCGGGAATTTTACAAAGAAAAACAGGTAATTTTAGAAGAGCGCAGGCTGCGAACCGAGAATTCTCCGATCGGACAAATGGTTGAAGTTTTTGCCAACAAAGCTTTCTCTGCTCATCCCTACCGCCGCCCCGTAATTGGCTACACTGAAGACATTAAAAACCTTAGCCGCAGCGACGTGCAGAAGTTTTTCGAGACTCACTACGTCCCCAGCAAGCTGACTGTGGCCGTGGTAGGAGACGTGAAAGCTTCGGAGGTGAAGCGACTAGCTCAAATTTATTTCGGTCGTTACAAGGCGAAACCAGCGCCTCCAGAATTGCAGATTGTCGAACCTCCCCAAACGCAAACTAAGGAAGTCACGCTGCAATTAAAAACTCAACCTTGGTATTTGGAAGGATACCATCGGCCTGCGATGAATCATCCCGACAATGCGATTTATGAAATGATTGGTTCTTTGCTCAGCGATGGCCGCACTTCTCGGCTTTACAAATCTTTGGTAGAACAACAGCAATTGGCGCTGGCGGCTCAAGGTTTTAGCGGTTATCCGGGGGAAAAGTATCCGAATTTGATGTTATTTTACGCTCAAACTGCTCCGGGCCGCACGGTTGATGAAGTAGCTGCAGCTTTGAGCAAGGAAATCGATCGCCTGAAAACTGAGCCCGTTTCTGCTTTGGAATTGGAGCGGGTGAAAACTCAGGCGAGAGCCGATTTATTGCGATCGCTCAATTCTAATATGGGCATGGCATTTGCGCTGGCGGACTATCAAGTAAACACCGGTTCGTGGCGAAATTTGTTCAAGGAATTGGATGCGATCGCGGCTGTTACTCCCGCTGACATTCAGCGTGTCGCTCAGGCAACTTTTCGCCCGGAAAATCGCACGATTGGTAAGCTTTTGCCACTGTAACCAGAAGGAAGAAGGAAGAAGGAAGAGGTAAGAAGGAATAAGGAAGAAGGAACTCTCGTTTCCAGGCTCTGCCTGGGAACGCATATCCGCGAGGCTTTGCCTCGAATTGTCAACTTATGAAATAAAGGAAGAAGGAAAAAGGAAGAAGGCTCTTCTGCTTCGCTCAGGGTAAGAAGAGGGAAGAAGAAAGAGGGAAGAAACACTCGTTTCCAGGCTCTGCCTGGGAACGTATATCCGCGAGGCTCTGCCTCGAATTGTCAACTTAGGAAACATTGGAGAAAGAATGAAAAGGACTAAATTGAGACTGAAAAAAGTAAAGTTATTTCTGCTATCGCTTTGCTTTTTTACTGTTTCACTTGGCACGTTTAATTTGTTACCTTCCTTTGCGGCGGCACCCAAACACTACGACGAATTAACATTTCCCCCGCTGGCAGAAATTAAACTGCCTAAATACACTCGCTTCGAGCTGAAAAATGGCATTCGGGTGTATCTGATGGAAGACCGGGAACTCCCGTTAGTCGGGGGAACGGCGCTATTTCGCACGGGCGAGCGCTTTGAACCTGCCGAGAAAATTGGATTGGGAGGATTGACGGGAGAAGTGATGCGAACTGGCGGCACGAGCGGGCATACGGCTGATGAATTAAATCAGTTGCTAGAACAGCGAGCAGCTTCGGTAGAAACTGGGATTGATGTTGCTTCTGGTACGGCTAATTTTAGTGCTTTAGCTGAAGATGTGGAACCCGTGTTTGACTTATTTGCGGAAGTGATTCGAGAGCCAATATTTGCTCAGGAAAAGTTAGATTTAGCAAAGAATCAAACTCAAGGTGCGATCGCCCGCCGCAATGACGATCCTGACGGTATTACCGGCCGCGAGTTTCAAAAATTAATTTATGGCGATCGCAGTCCTTACGCGCGCACGGTAGAATACAAAACCCTCGCCAATATTTCCCGCGATGATTTGGTGAGTTTCTACCAGAAATATTTTCATCCCAAGAATATGATTTTGGGTATTTCTGGCGACTTTGATACAGCTAAAATGCGATCGCTCGTCGAGCAAAAATTCGGCAACTGGCAACCGAGTCAAAGTGCAGAAGTGCCTGCACTACCAACCGTATCGCCAGCAAATAGGGGCGGCGTATTTTTGGTAAATCAGCCGCAATTAAGTCAAAGTTACGTGCAAATAGGACATTTGGGCGGAATGCTCAGCAGTCCAGATTACGGTGCTTTGGACGTGATGAACGGGGTTCTCAACGGTTTCGGTGGTCGTTTGTTTAATAACGTGCGATCGCGCCAAGGCTTAGCTTATTCAGTATACGCCGCTTGGAGTCCGAGATATGACTATCCGGGGGTGTTTGTCGCTGGAGGCCAAACGCGATCGGACGCCACAGTACCGTTTATCCAGGCAATTCGCGCCGAGATCGATCGTATCCGCACCGAACCAATTACCCCGGAAGAATTAGCTTTCGCTAAAGATTCCACCCTGAATTCTTTCATCTTTAAATTTGAAAATCCCAGTCAAACTTTGTCGCGATTAATGCGCTACGAATACTACGGCTATCCAGAAGATTTCATTTTTCGCTACCGCCGCAGTATCGAAGCAGCAACAATTGCCGACGTGCAGCGCGTAGCCAAGACTTACTTGAAACCGGAGAATCTGGTAACATTAGTAGTGGGAAATAGTGCGGCAATTGAACCGCCGTTATCGAGTTTGGGAACTTCGGTAAAAGTGCAATCTGTTGATATCACCATTCCCCCAGCGACTTGAGCATAATTAGTTTGACGCACCAGCCTCTTATTTGGTGCGTCACTATGAGATTGTCACTCTAACTTGTGAATTTTTGATGGCGACACACCCTACGGCTATCTTGCTGAAGAAGTCGATTACTAAAGCTCTGGAATACCAAAACTACCTAACTGACTAGAGTTTTTCACGTCAACCCATACTTGAAATTCAATTATTGAAGGTTTGACTGTAATTTTTTCCGTCATACCAAAACCTTTATTTTGCTGGATTACCTCACACGGAGCGAAACTGACTGCTTCGTTAACATCAATGATCGTTCCTGAAAAATCGCCTTCTGGAGTGTTATAAAACTCAATGGATCGCCCCTCAACAGGAGGATAAGGCATAAGCGTAGAAAATGCACCGAAACCACACTCTTTATTTACACAAATTAGAATCGACCAAAGGTATACTCCAAACTGCGTCCCATAAATCGCTGTATCTGATGAACTCATTATTATCCCCTTTGATTTAAAAATGGACAAGATAGCAGATATTGTATTATCTGCCCACCATCCAGAGTTAGTCTACCGTTGTGGCGAGCGCTTTTAATTACCAGCTTTGTCAGGCTCGGATCGCAAATGGCTAGACAGTTACCCATGTCGGATAACTGTTCTCGGTTAACGTACCACAAAATAAGGTGTTTTTAGTGAAGACTTTAGTCCTTATAAAACACGATAGGAATAAAGTCCTCCCTACAACCTCAACTAAAAATCAATACTCAAAGGTGCTCTCGGAAACGGAATCACATCCCGAATATTCCCCATTCCCGTCATAAACTGCACCAACCGTTCAAATCCCAAACCAAACCCAGCGTGAGGCACAGTACCGTAGCGGCGCAAATCCAAATACCACCACAATTCCTCCTTATTCATACCCTGCGCTTCCATGCGCCGCTCCAACACATCTAGCCTTTCTTCCCGCTGCGAACCGCCGATTATTTCCCCAATATTAGGAGCCAAAACATCCATGGCTCGCACCGTTTTCTCGTCATCGTTTAAACGCATATAAAATGCTTTAATCCCGACGGGATAGTCGCTGACAATTGTCGGCTTTTTAAACAAGTCCTCAGCCAAATAACGCTCGTGTTCTGACTGCAAATCCAAACCCCAACTGACCGGAAAGTCAAACTTTTTGTCGGCTTTTTCCAAAAGTGCGATCGCCTCCGTATAAGTGATCCGCTCGAACTGATTATTAATGATATTTTGAGCAGTAGCCAAAACCGTTTTGTCAATGCGCTCGTTGAAAAACTCCATATCTTCCGGGCAACGATCCAAAACGTATTTAAAAATGTACTTTAAAAACGCCTCAGCTAAATCCATATCTCCCTGCAAATCGCAGAAAGCCATCTCCGGTTCAATCATCCAAAACTCAGCCAAATGTCGCGAAGTATTAGAATTTTCCGCTCGAAAAGTCGGTCCGAAAGTGTAAACATTTCCGAAAGCCATCGCCATAACTTCCGCTTCCAACTGGCCGCTAACTGTTAAATAGGCGCGCTTTCCAAAAAAGTCTTTAGCATAATCTACCTCTTGCGAATCAGTGCGTGGCACATTCTTTAAATCAAAGTTGGTAACGGCGAACATTTCCCCCGCACCTTCGCAGTCGCTAGCAGCAATAATCGGAGTGTGAACCCACAAAAAACCGCGTTCTTGAAAAAATTGGTGTACCGCCGCCGAACAAGCATTGCGGACTCGAAAGACAGCACCGTGGGTGTTTGTGCGCGGCCGCAAATGCGCGATTGTCCGCAAAAATTCAAAGGAATGCCGCTTTTTTTGCAATGGATAAGTTTGCGGGTCTGCATCACCGTAAACTTGTACTTGTGAGGCTTTCAACTCAATTCGCTGTCCTTTTGCTGGAGAAGCTACCAGCACTCCCGACACTTCTAGAGATGCACCTGTATTGAGTTGTTTGAGTACATTTTCAAAGTCTGGCAAATCGGAATTTATGACTACTTGCAAGTTAGCCATCGCCGAACCATCGTTGACTTCGACAAAGGCAAATTCTTTCAATTCGCGTTTGGTACGAACCCAACCTTGAACAGTTACAGTTTCGTCCGGTTCACCTGCGCGCAAAATTGCTGCTATTCGTTGATTTGTCATATCCACTCCTGTTTATTTAATATTTATTTTGCACCATCTTTCTCTCTTTTCTCTTCCTCTGCGCCCTCTGCGCCCTCTGCGGTAAATAAAAAAATCAAAAATCCCAACATTGTTCAACCTGCATAGGATTTCAAAATCCAACCGATCAAAATACCGAGTCCCCCAAACCGAACTGCTTGCCAAAAAGGTTGTTTTATGCTTCCCCAAGAAAACAGGCTGCTTTCTAAATTCAACTCGATAGTTTCCAATTCTTGCTCAATTTCCCGCAATTCTTTTTTGAGTTGCGGCAATGGATTTCGGCGCCCCGACTGGCGGATTTCTTCGCGCCGATGGCCGAGTTCGACTTGGCGCTGTCGATCGACCTGAATTTGAGTGTACCGTTCTTTGACTGCCGCGAGCGATCGCTCCACTGCTGCGATCGCTTGAACAAACTCGCTTTCTTGCTCTTCCGGATTTAACTCTGACGGCTGTTGAGGCATTTCGATCTGCAAACCTGACAATAATAATAAAAAAAACTGATTTCCAATTAAGTTGTTATTATATGCAGTATATTTTCTAAATTAACGAACTCTAGCCAAATAGACATAAGTATAGCAACTTTATCGGCATTTAAAACGTTTTTAATTGCTGAAACCATTGATTTTATGTCATTTTCCTTCTTCCTTCTTCCTTCTTCCTTACCACCTATGCTTGAAACTACACAAACAACCCAAACTGTCAACCTCAACGAGCTGAGCACGGTAGAACTAGCCCAAGCTCTAGCCGCGCGCCTCGCCATCCCCGAAAAAGATTGGCACCGCCTCAAAGCAAACCGTTCCGCGCGGGCCTGCGAGCAAGCTGCGGCCGCTTTGGTCTTTTTGCTCAAAAAACAGCCCGAAGAAGCTCTCCCGCGCTTAAACCAAGCAGCAGGATGGCTGGATAGATCGATATCTGCTCCTCCCTGTCCCACCCACGGCAAATAATTTTGAGTATAGAGTCTTGAGTTTTGGTTTGATTAGTCGCTCAAAAATTAGACAATCGCGCTGCTCGATCGAGCAGCGCGATTGTGAGTTCAAAAGATTTATACTTTTTTAACTCAAAACTCAGATTTTGCATTATGATCAGCTATCAATAGCCAGAGCGTTCAAATTCTCATTGCAAACTTCAGTCCGGGAACGAAAAATTTTCCAGGTCTAACTGAGATGAAAAATGCTGCTTTCATAGCGGTGCTAGCGCAAGCGAGGCAGTCGGTAGCGACTTGGAAGTTCTTTGCACAGCCGTAACTCTGTACCTTGAGAATTCCACTCTACCCGATCGAATATTTGGTAAAGAATAAACAAGCCTCTACCGCATTCCTGTTCC
This sequence comes from Microcoleus sp. Pol12A5, assembly GCF_036701435.1. NCBI lineage: Bacteria > Bacillati > Cyanobacteriota > Cyanophyceae > Oscillatoriales > Microcoleaceae > Microcoleus > Microcoleus sp. Pol12A5. The sequence goes on along the minus strand of NZ_JAUBQU010000052.1, from coordinate 13,519 downwards.
ACATTGGGTAGTCCAGAGTTATCTGCAACGTCCTCTGCTAGGAGACTGTCGCAATCATCGGTATAAAGGTTACAACTGCAAGGGGCATTAAAGCCAGAACCTTGATCCGATATCACCCACCAATATTGGTTTTGAACGATTGAAAAACGGACTCCAACAGTTTTACCGGGGTCTAATTTGTTTCCATGCTTAGCAGCATTTACCAAAGCTTCTTGAAGCCCCAACCGCAATTCCGCTTGCCAGTAATCTGGCACCTCTGCTAGGAGCAGATCCAAAATAGGACAAAGGTATAGAGTAGAAGCGAAGCTAATCGTAATCCAATTGCGTCCGACGGGACGAGGTGAAATAGCAATCACTCAGAAAACTCCCTAACTTTCAGGTGGATAAAGTTCACACCCTGCATAGTTGGCTCCCTAGTATTCAAAATGCTAATTAATTGAGCGGCGCAGCTCTACTTCTATATTAGAGTATCTAAGCAATTAAGAACAGCAAACAACGTCACAAAATATTCAGCGATTCTGAGAAACTTCTGCAGAGAACCATCGGTAATTTTACTTATAACTTCTCCCAGCCGCGAAATTTTTGATTTCAGCTTTTGTCAACTCGCAACCAAACGGCTCGCTGCATCCCCACGCCGTCAACACCTCTTGAACAAACGATCCCCACCTGGAAAAGCTCGCAAATAACTATAAAAAAGTCGATCCCTTGACCCTCGCCCATCAGGTTCGACCCTCGCCGCCAAGCTTTGCACCCATCGCCCCAGAGCTATCTCTTACCGCCACACAGCACAATCATCATACCTAGGTATGTTGCACCCAAAACCCGATTTATTTTCCCAAATGCGATCTGGCAAAACATCTCCCTTTGCTGCGCCCCTCACAAAATCAATATTCGTTACAAAACTTATTAATTCTGAGTGCGGAAGATCGCCAGCTCCCAACTCGCTCACATGGACGAATCCTTTGCTAGCGGAACCCCCGCGCGGATGGCAAACTTTATAAATCTGAGCGTCGCGATACAATAGTTAAAGTAAATAATTATTTCTTTACATTATGCAAGCAAACCCAGCCGTCACCACAGCCCCCATAGCCGGCACTTACTGGCAGTGGCGGGGGCATTCAGTATACTACGTTCGATCCAGCGATCGGCATCCAGAACGCCCTCCCCTGCTGTTAATTCACGGTTTTGGAGCGTCCACAGACCACTGGCGCAAAAATATCAGCGGGCTGAGCAAAGACTTTGAAGTGTGGGCGATCGACTTGATGGGATTCGGGCGATCGGCAAAACCCGAATTGCAGTACAGCGGCGACCTCTGGCGCGACCAACTCCACGACTTTATCACCAACATCATCGGCCGGCCCGCCGTACTAGCCGGCAACTCCCTCGGAGGCTACGCCGCCTTGTGTGTAGCAGCCCAGCGCCCCCAATCAGCAGCCGGACTCATATTAATCAACAGCGCCGGCCCCTTCAGCGAACCGCAGCCCGCACCCGAAGCCCCCCCCTTGCAAAAAGCCATATCTGCAATAGCTAAAACCTTATTTCAGCAAGATTGGGCAAGTTTTCTGCTGTTCCAGTACGTGCGCCAGCGATCGACAATTCGGAAAACCTTAGAAAAAGTTTATCTCGACCAAAGCGCCGTCACAGACCAATTAGTAGAAGAAATATACCTTCCCTCCTGCGATCCCGGTGCCCCCAAAGTATTCGCTTCCGTATTCCGAACACCCCAAGGCGAAAAAATTGACGTATTACTTAGTCAATTAACCTGCCCGTTGCTAATGCTGTGGGGAGAAGGCGATCCGTGGATGAATTCCACAGAAAGAAGCGCCAAATTTCGCAAACACTATCCGCAGTTAACAGAACACTTTATCAAAGCCGGTCACTGTCCCCACGATGAAGTACCAGAACAGATAAACGAACTGATTCGCGCATGGATAATTGACCAATAGTCGATCGGCACATAAATAATTTTCCCCAGGCTATCTCCTCCCTCGGAGAGGGGGAAAATTATCCGATTTGCAGTAAAAGTTTATGTATTGTGCCAACACAAACGCGGTTAATTTCTCTCACATATTCTGAGGAGACGGAAACCATGACCCGCAAAAAGACTCGCCGCAATTTTATATTGAGCAGTATAGCTGTTGCCAGCGGCATTGCAGGCGCTAAGGCGATCGAACAGCAGGATCGGGAAATCGCAGCCGCACCAAATAACAAGGCCGCCACCACAGTAAAAATGCCAGAACGAGTGTTAGGCAAAACCGGGGTCAAAGTGCCGATTTTCGGTTTGGGTGGGGCCGGACAAACACCGCTGTCGCAGCCGGGAAGAGAAGCAGAAGCAGCGGCGCAAATTGAACGCGCGATCGAACTAGGCATTCGCTATTTTGACACGGCGGCCGAGTACGGGCCCAGCGAAGAAAACTTAGGCAAAGTTTTGCCACCATATCGATCGCGCCTATTCCTAGCCACAAAAACCTCCGCCAGAGACAGAGACGGCGCGTGGAGAGACTTAGAGCGATCGCTCAAAAGATTGAAAACCGATCGGCTAGACTTGTGGCAACTGCACCACGTCTCATTCCAAGCCGAATTAGACCAAATTTTCAGTGCCAAAGGAGCAATAAAGGCGATCGAACAAGCCAAAGAGCAAAAAATAATTCGTTTTTCCGGTATAACCGGACACCACGAACCTGCTATCATTGTGGCCGGCTTGGAGCGCTATCCTTTTGATACAATATTAATCTCCCTCAACGCCGCCGAAAAACATCACCCGCGCTCCTTTGTTACCACCGCTTTACCAGTAGCCAAAGCCAAAAACATCGGCGTCATAGCCATGAAAATACCCGCTTACGGCAAATTATTTGAGAACGGTGTTTTAGATGGAATGCACCAAGCAATGGGCTACACGCTTTCACTTCCCGGCGTTAACTGCTGCATCATCGCTGCCGACTCAGTAAAGCAATTAGAAGAAAACTTAAAAGTCGCCCAAGAATTCCAACCGCTGAACGAAACAGAAATGGCAGCACTTGAAAAACGCACCGCTGCGGCTTGGCAAGAAAACACATTTTTCCGACAGTGGACTTAAACTCCCCAATCCACAATCCCCTTTTTCCTCTGTGTTTATTGTGGCGCGGGACGCCCGTGAGTCGTAGTTTTGTAGGAAGACTCAAGTGGTCACTACAAACTTCTAACGGTTATGTTACTGAACTTGATATCATCTGCAGTGAAAATATTTCAAATCACAAAACAAGGCGAGCCAACCAGGTCGCCTTGTTTTTTATCATAAAAAATGCGATTTGTCAACAGCAAACCGTTACTTTTTTTTCCGTTTAGCCTTATCTAACCGCCTGCGATCGCGCCACTCAACCGCCGTCAAATAAGCGACTCCGCCAGTCACAGTCAGCAGCAGTACAAAGGCCACTAAAACAAGAATATTAGCAATCGAAAATTCCACAACCCCTCTTCCTCTGATTTTACATTTTCTACTTTCGATTTTAGATGAAAAATGTTAACAATTAACAGTTGAATGTTGACGGCTAACTGTTAATTGTTAACACTCTCTTCAAACTGCAGGCAAATCTTCCAAAATTGTAAACCTCACATGATTAATTGCCAGACTCCCCACGGAAACATCCTCCTTGTTCAAAGGGAGACCGCCGCTCGTGAGACTTTGAAACCGAATTCCCTTGCCAATTTCTACGTGATACCAAGCCAAACCCATAAAAAATCGCAAAGGATAAGGGCCTCTGTCTTGAATATCATCAGGATTAGATTCCATCGGCACCCACCCAAAACCCGGAATGTAAAATTCCAGCCAAACGTGATTGAAATCCGGCTCCAGCGACACCCCTTTTCTGTCAGCAAAAGCCGGACACTTGTAGCGCCCGATCGTGCGGCAAGCAATCCCGTTTAACCTAGCCAAAGCTAACAAAAGTCCCACGTACTCGCCACAAGAACCGATGCCGCGGCGTAATACAATATCGGGAGTGTCAATGTGAGGCCTAATGCCGTAAGAAAGTTGGTCGTAAACAAAATTGCGAATGCTCAGTAACTGCCTCAGAATATTAGTTTCTGAGCCAATGGCAGCCCCAGCAGCCGATCGCACAATCTCCGTATCCATCGCCAAATTGTCATTATCCACCAAATACTTAGCTGCAAACTCCGGCGACAGCTTGGGAATCTTTTCGACATCCCGAGGCGACAACTGATACTTAATCGATCGAACTTCTAACAAAGCCTTCCAGCCAAAAATTCGGCGTTCCCCAGGGTGCAGCCGATCGAACTTAAACACCGCCACCCGTTCCCCTTCCTGAATTTCCTCAGTAAAAGGCATTCCAATCGGCGTAATTTTCCTGACCTTTTGTCGGTGAGTTTCCGAAGGCAAAGCAATCCGCCACTCCAAATTTTCGATTTCTACCTCATCGAGAGGAGACAGTTCCTCCACATAAGACATTTCCATCAAAAAACCGTTTGACAGAGCGTAGCGCTCGGCTTCATTGTAGTGAAAATATAAAGGCTGAATAAAAGTGCGATCGCGCTTTGTCAACTGAAAAGGATCTTCCGAATTCGGGTCATCCCGGATGTAAAGTTCATCCCCGGCATAAGCCACGTACAGAACCTCCTCTCCCGTTTCGGAATCCTTGTGAAAAGCCAAACCAGAAGGCGACTCAAAGGGAGTCAAAACGCTAAATTTAATCTCCCCAGTTCCCCGTTCCAAACAGTAAACAGTTTGCTCAGTCTTGTCGCAAACCCAAATTTCCTCATCCCGGACTGTGATATTTTCCACCCCTATACCGGGAGCGTAAAACCGAGTAATTTCCCGACCAGTTTTCAGGTCAAAAACCAGAATCGCATTTAATCTCTGGCAAGTCGCATAAAGCGTAGATTTCCACACAGCAATCCCGTCAGCAGGATAAGAAAGTGAAACAAAATGTTCCGGTTTGAGTGCAGCGATCGCCCCGTCCCGAACTGCGCCCCGACAGCAACAAATATCCTCATCCCGCGCAAACCAGAGAGTATCTTCCGAAATAGCCAGCCCGGTTGCGCCCGCAAACTTAGCCGTTTGATAAGGATTCAAAACAGTAGTGTTGTCAGTTTCTCGATCGATCTCCAATAGCAGCCCTTCGGCGCGATCGACAGCGAACAACCTATTTCCTAAAAAAGCAATGCCGTGCAGTGCCAAGACTCCGATGGGTCTTACCATCCGCAGCCCCGAAGGCTGTTTGTCCGAGAGAACAGGTGAATCGAGATTCATGCTAAATTTCTTGTCGGTATTGTACAGAAAACCTGATTTGTAACTTGTAGCCGCTCGCTTGAGGTTAACCAGCAAAATTGCCGAGTTTCCTGATATTCAGGATTGACGCATCAACCGGGTGTTTTTACGAAAAGACGCGCTGTATCCTCTGGCTAGAGTTAAAAGGACCCGAATATTAGTCTTTGTCAAAGTTGGGTTTAACAAGCTCAACCCAACCTGGTGCCGTGAATGGAAGTAAGTATAACTACTAAGCTACCACTGACAAAGGCGACACAGAATTCTATGTTGAGCACAGCGACCAAAATAATCGTATCTGCCTAAAGATATAAATTAAGTACAACAGATTACTATATCCGTCAAAACCTTGGATAGAATAAAACCGTGCGATAAAGTTCCTCGGTTCATCAAAAGGCAGGTTCGTCATGGCTTTGAAGTCTGCTCTAAATATCGGTGCTTTTTCATTAATTCTGTCTTTAGAGGCAGTTGCCGCCGGTAGTTTCTTAATACCAGCAGAGGCTCTCAACAGCCCCGCAAACATTGTCAAGCGCCCCTCACCACCGCAGTTACCCCTCAACTGGCAAACAGTTCAACCCCCTGAAACCAGGGGAAGCAGACCGAACATTCAGCCAACCGGTTCCACGTGGAATACCTTTCAACCGCCGGAGGACGGAGTACCCGGAAGGCGTGAAGGGGGAGGAACCCGCGGCTTAGAATGCCCCACGGCCACAACTGCCTTAACTGCTTTGATTCCCCAATCAACTATGGGGCAAACCATATCAGCAAAGCCAACATTTTTCTACTACCTTCCTATAGCCCTCGACAAAACAGTTCAGTTTGAGTTAGCAGACCAAAGAGACAAAACACTGTACAAAAAAAGTTTTCGCATGGTAACTAGCCGTGCAGGTGTAGTTAGCGTCAGCCTCGACTCCGACGACAACTCGCCAACCCTGGAAGTTGGCAAAAACTATCAATGGTACTTTACTATCAAATGCAACCCCAAAAATACAAGAGATGATGTTCTCGTTTCCGGGTGGATCAACCGCACCGCACTCGCCCCAACCGTGCAAACAGAGTTGGATCGATCGCCCGATCTCACCAAGCTCAGTATCTTCGCCCAACAACGTCTTTGGTACGAGTACCTGGCAACTCTAGCTCAATTGCGTATCGAGTCTCCCAGCGATGCCAGTTTAGCGATCGAGTGGTCAGCAGTGCTCAACTCAGTCGAACTCGGCAAAATAGCCCAAGAACCCTTAGTCACAAGTGAATTAACACCTATCACCAGAAAATAATTAAACACCAGTTCCAAAAAAGAATGCAACGGTAGGCAAGCCCCAAACTGTGATAGCCATCAGTCAGTTGATTTTAGATTTTAGATTTTAGATTTTAGATTTACTTGTTGCATTGAATCAGGAATCTCGAACAGGAGTCTAAAATTTTAGGATCTACGCTGATGAGCGTTCGGGGTACGGTATCCGTTTTTGGGCGAGTCATTGCCAAATCTCAAATCTCAAATGGTATGACTGGTGCAGCAAGTACGACAAACTCGGTTTAAAGCGCGGTATTTGGCAGCGCCACAGATGATTTTTGGCTGTTGCGGGTTGTTTGGTCGATCGTGCTAAATAAATTAAAATTTGTGTACCGATCGGCAAGCAGTTCTGACTTCTGGCATCTTAAAAGGCGGACTGTGAAGATTTTGATGGTCAAATTTCGCCTAATACTAAATGATAAACTGGCATAGTCAAGCAGCCGACAAACTTATTTTAGAGAAATTATTAATTATGCGCCCGAATGCAAATATTGCAATATTTCGGTTAGGGATTTCACTTCTAACTTCGCTCCCGATGGTTTGCTTTTACACCAATAAAGCTATATCCCAAACCAACGATATTTCTCAGTTGCCCGTCGCCGCTGACAACTCAGCAGATACGGGCAATCAAGTATTAGCACTGCAAAAACTGGAAATCAAGCAGGATGAAACAGCGACCAACTTAAATCAGCTTCGCGATTCCATCGAGACCAACCCTGAACCAGAAACACAATCGAACCCCGCCGAGAACAGCCAAGATGCCTGTTCCACAATCGATGAAGCTGCTTGTGGTGCGGGCATCTTGCCCGAACAAACAAATCTGGTTGACAACGATCCCCAATGTCAGAACCAGCTAAATTGTCATCATGTTTTAGCTCAGAACCCGCAGACGCCACCGGGAAACCTCCCGCCCGACTTAAACCGCGAGCGACTACCAGATCCGCTGTTACCGTCGCCGCCGACTCAGCCAGATCCAAATCGCGATCGATTTCTGCAACCGGCCCCGCAGCCTTCGCCAGAACCTCCCCAAGTACCGCCCACAGTAGCGCCGCCGTCCCCGTCGCCAGTTCCCTCAACCCTGCCGAATACACCAATTGAGGTGCAGAAAATTCAAGTAGTGGGCAGCACAATTTTAAGCCAAGACGAAATTAATGCCTTAGTCAACCCCTTAGAAGGCCGTTCTACCACCCTAGAACAGCTCAAACAAATCGCCGACAAAATTACCGAAATTTACCTCAATCGTGGCTACATCACTTCGAGAGCAGTCTTGCCACCCCAAACTATCACCGCAGGGGTAGTCCAAATTCAAGTGATTGAAGGCAAGCTAGCCCGAATTGAGGTAGAAGGAACTAAAAGATTGAATCCAAATTACATCCGCAGCCGGATTCGACTCGGTGCCGGAATGCCTTTAAGCACAGCTTCCTTAGAAGACCAACTCCGGCTGTTGCGGGTCGATCCTTTATTTGACAATGTAGAGGCCAGTCTGCGGGCTGGGGATAATGAAGCCGAGAGCATTCTGATCGTCCGAGTCTCGGAAGCTAATCCATTTCAGCCTACTTTCAGCATTGACAATTACTCGCCTCCCAGTGTTGGTTCCGAAAGATTGGGAGTTAGTTTGCGGCACCGCAATATAACAGGAAATGGCGACGAACTTGCGGCGGCTTATTATCGATCGCTCGGCGATTCAGACGTATTTGATTTCAGCTATCGCGTGCCGCTAAATGCGATGAACGGCACTTTGCAATTGAGGGCGGCCCCGAACCGCAACAGTATCGTACAAGCACCTTTTGACGCTTTTGACATTTCAGGAAAATCGCATTTATTTGAAGTTAGTTACCGCCAGCCGCTGCGGAGAACGCCGATCGAAGAATTTGCGTTGTCTGCCGGTTTTACTTATCAGACAGGCAGAACTTTTCTCGCCGGCGAACCGTATGCTTTTGGCATCGGCCCGGATTCCAATGGTGTCACCACTACGAGTTCAATTAAGCTGGGACAGGACTACATTCGGCGCGACCCTCAGGGCGCTTGGGCTTTGCGATCGCAATTTACGATCGGCACTAGCTTGTTTGATGCTACTCAAAACGAAGGTTCTGACCCGGACGGACAATTTTTTAGTTGGCTGGGTCAAGTGCAGCGAGTACAGCGATTGAATGACAAACATTTATTAATTTTGCAGGCAGACTTGCAGTTGTCAGCTAATAGTTTGTTGCCTTCCCAGCAATTTGTAATTGGCGGCGGGCAATCTTTGCGTGGCTACCGCCAAAATGTCCGTTCTGGCGATAACGGCTTCAGAGTTTCCATCGAAGATCGGATTACTTTGCAGCGCGATGCTTCGGGAAATCCAAAACTACAATTAGCTCCATTTTTGGATGCAGGTACTGTATGGAACGTTGCGAACAATCCTAATAAATTAACCAATCAGACATTTTTAGCCGGTCTGGGTTTGGGGGTAATCTGGGAACCGATACAGCGGGTGAACCTGCGGGTAGATTACGCTTTCCCTTTGGTGAGAATTAGCGATAAAGGCGACAATCTGCAAGATAAGGGAATTTACTTCAACATAATTTATACGCCTTAAGGAGAGAGGGAGAGTGAAGAGTGGGGAGTGGGAGAAAGTGGAAGATGAAGAAAATATTTCCCTCTTCCCTCTTCCTTCCACATCCGATATTAATCGCCGACTTCCCCGACAACCTCTGCAGCAGCCTGAGTTTCGAGCCAGAGATTGAGCAGCAATAGCTCCGCCCGATCGCCCAACACAGTCGCAAACACGCCGTCAGCCCCCTCGGACGCCTCAGAAATCCACGTACCGCGCAGAGTCACTTCTACAAAGTCAGTATCAGCAACACAAAGCTCGATGGCATCGTTGTCGTTTCGGCGGGCCTCAGATTCCAACAGAGACAGCGCCGGCAAATTCGCGGGCAGCAAAAATGCCGCAGTGCTCGGTTCGACGCTGATGCTTTGACCAACTCGCATAGCCAGCACAACTCGCAGCGCCACTAACTGTTCGGGAGATTGAGCCAAACGCTCGAGGTTAAAGCCCGTTTCAGTGTAAGTCAACTTCAGCATATTGACAGCCCTAAATTTGGAATTGAAAGTTTAAAATTGAAAATCGGGAACTGGGCATGGGGAATAGGGCATCGGGCATTGGGCATCGGGCATCGGGCATTGGGCATTGGCCATCGGACATTGGATAGGTCGGAATGAAAAGTTTGCTATTGGGACCTAAAATCCTTTTCAATTACAGAACTTAATTAGCTATTAACTATTAGCTATTACCAATTACCAATTACTTGTTTGGTCCATGCCCTATTCCCCATGCCCTATTCCCCTATTTGATATTCGTGCCAAAACAGTTCGGCAAAAGCAACAGTGGGGTGTATGGGAGCCTTTGGCTTAGTTCGCAGAGACATTCCAGCTTCTATAGGAGTTCGATCGCCCTTACGAGAGTTGCACCGTTCGCAAGCAGTCACTACGTTGTCCCAAGTATGCGGGCCGCCCTTCGATCGAGGCATCACGTGATCCAGCGTCAAATGCCGATTGCTACCACAGTATTGGCAAGAATGAGCGTCGCGGCGCAGAACTTCCCGGCGATTGACCGGGGGTACTTTCCACAAGCGTTCCCTGTTACCAAAAGTTAAGCGGATTTGTTCGGGTACGTGGATGCTGGTGCTGGGCGATCGTACCAGCCAGCCGTTGCCGATGCTAAAATCCAGAGGTTCAGCTTTGCCTGTTACCAACAGTACGATCGCCCGTTTGATGTTGACACGGCTCATTGGTAGGTAATTCTGAGAAAACACCACCACAGATTGCCTCAATACATCAGTTACTACGGTCACGGCTTGCTCCTCCTCATCAATTTTGGATTTTAGATTTTGAATTTTGAATTTTGCTTGCTTCGTCAGCATTGGCTACATCTGGTTTTTTCCCAGTTCCCCAAGCGGATCGAATTTCTCAAATATCCAATCAAATGCCCCCGCTTCTCTTACTTAGAAGCGGGGGCTAGAAAAACTGCTAAAGGCAAATTTTCATCCTGTCTTGGTACAGTCGTTTAGCTGTACCTCCCGCTTCGCGTATCTCGATGTGGCTGTGCCACTTGCAGACCGTCCCGGTCTACCTCGTTGTAATTAATTTCTGCAATTTGTCCTAATCCACTATAACCGCGTTTAATTAGGCCCAAGCCCGCCCACGAGGTTGCTGTGACAGTCGCAAAACCCGTGCTAAAAACGTGCCGTAACGACTCAGAGTGACCCGTGGGGCGATCGCACTTCAATTGATAGGTGGAGTAGGTGGGGAGAAATTTCACAGCAGGCAGAAGGTGGTTAAGAGGCTTTCAATCTAGCTGTAAACATACTACACTGATATTACACATATGTCCACCCGTCACGGAGAAAAAATTATGCATACCCTACCTAGAACCTCAACCACCGAAATGGAAGTCACCAGCATTCGACTCGAAAGAGAACTCAAGGAGAGACTTAAAGAGCTCGCGGGCAATCAAGGCTATCAAGCTTTGATTCGAGATTTGCTCTGGAATTACGTGCAGCAGAAGTCTGGAGAGTATCGGCAGATGTTTTCTCGATCGGATATTCGAGCCAGCATTAATGCCACAGCACAGCAGGAGGAACGCTGCGCGCTTACAGGAGAGTTGATTCGACCGGGCGGGCCGATGTTATTAGGCCTGACGATGCACGGCGAAATGGTGCCGCTGAGTATAGGGAGTATGGCTGGATAAACCAGTTTATCGAAAATTTGTGAGAGCGATCGGCCTGGGGTGAAGGCCCCAGGCGCTGAAGATCATACTATTTTAGATTTTAGATTTTAGATTTTAGATTTCAATACTTCGGGCAGTTTTTGATTACCAACCGTAGAATAAGGGTTTCCAGGCTCCAAGGCAATCGAGCTACCAACGGAAAATCCAGGGTTTCAGACTACGAACTAAAAACAGTCCGGACTATTGGTATAAAATTCCGCAGTCTTTAAAAAATATCTATTTAACGAACCGTGAAGACGCAAAGAACGCGAAGGAAGATGGAGAAGAAGAGAGGTAATGTCAGCGGTTCGGGAGTCTGGTAACGCAGATGCGGAGGCTCCACAACGCGCTGGCTAGTGCTAAAATTTCCATCGGGCGTGCCGAACAGACGATCGTACATTTGATGAAAAAAATTAAAGTAATGCTGAAAAACCGCTACTTGACTGCTGCGAGTTCGATCGCCCTTCTTACAATTATTGCCGGATGTGCAGCTACTGAATCACCTCAACTTGCATCTCCCTCTCCCGTAGCTGAAGCTTCCCCGCCGCCAGTTAAACCAAGTCAGCCTCAGCCCTTAATAGTCTCTGCTAGCAATCCCGAAACCCCCACAAGTACCAAAATCCAGCAATATCTCAACGGGTTGGCAGCCCAAGGTTTTGCCAAAGAAAACCAAGGCGTCTGGATGCAATCTGGCAATACTTTGCTAGCCAATCACCAAGGTACAGTTCCTCTGTCGGCCGCTTCTATTACCAAAGTAGCAACATCTCTGGTAGCGCTGCAACAATTCGGGCCGGAACATCAATTTATCACCTTAATTGGTACAACGGGAAAAATAGAAAAAGGCATACTAAAAGGCGATTTAATTGTTCAGGGAACCGCCGATCCGTTGTTTGTTTGGGAAGAGGCGATCGCCCTTGGTAACGCCTTAAGTAAAAAAGGGATCAAGCGAGTCAGTGGCAATTTAATAATTGTCGATAAGTTTTATATGAACTTTGAACTCGATCCCTTCAAATCGGGAGAATTGCTCAAACAAGGATTGAACAGTCAAATCTGGCCCAGCGAAGCCGCCGCCCAGTATCAAACTCTGCCTCCCAATACGCCAAAACCCCAAATAGCCATTGAGGGTACTGTACAACTTTTGCCAGCATCTCCCAACGACGTGCAGCCTTTAGTCAAACATTATTCTTTGCCCCTTGCTGAACTGATCAAAAAAATGAATCAGTACAGCAACAATCTCATGGCAGATATGCTAGCTGATACTGTCGGGGGCGCCAAAACTGTCGCGCAAAAAGCAGCAGCAGCAACCGGAGTTCCGCCCGCAGAAATTCAACTCGTCAACGGTTCGGGATTGAGCGAAGAAAATCTCATTTCTCCCCGGGCTGCTTGTGCGTTGTTTATAGCTTTAGAACGCTATCTTGAACCTTACAGCATGACAGTTGCTGATGTCTTAACTGTAGTTGGGAAAGATAAAGGAATACTATCAGAACGGCCGCTTCCCAAATTAGCAGTAATCAAATCTGGCACGTTGGATAATGTTAGCGCTTTGGGCGGAGCGCTGCCAACTCAAAAACAAGAAACAGTGTGGTTTGTGATTATGAATCGCGGGGCAAATGTCGAGACATTTCGCACTCAGCAAGAGGTTTTGCTGAAAAGCTTTTTGAATGAGTGGGGAAGTGTTCAAGTTTCGCCACCCGAATTAACGCCAAATCCTGCTAGAAGCAGTAAGGTATCTCGCAGCGAAATCATCAATTAATCGGGTTTGTAGTAAGGACTTGAGTCCTTGATTTTTAAGTAGCGCAAGGTGCGCCACAAGCACCTAGCCCGCTCAGGAGTGCGATCCTCTTCGTTGGCGTAGCCCCCGTAGATACTGTCTTGATCTGTCAAGGGGTAGCGAGCAAATAAGTTGGATCGAAAGGCTTTTGGGACTTTAAAATACCAAAAGCCAAATGCACCAACTTCCTCATCAAAGCACCAATCACCTGCATTTTGACCTTTCCACGACCCAATAATCGCTCAGTCATGGCTTTGAGCAAAGGATTACAACGCATCGCCACCACCGCAGGCATATACAATGCCTTTCGCAATCGGACATTTCCCGTACAAGACAAACGAGTTTTGCCATGCACAGAAGTTCCTGAACAACGCTCACACGGAGTCAAACCTGCATAAGCTGCGAGTTGACGAGCATTTTTGTAATCTTCAATACGACCAACTTCAG